>NZ_CAMLHF010000049.1 GCF_946479715.1 uncultured Pedobacter sp.
GCAAATTTAACGGCACTCGTAATGAAAACCAGCCGGATTAGGGTTACCATAAACTTTAATTTAACAGATAAAAATGCAGCTTTTACCTATAAGGGGAATGTCGGTGCAATGAATATGATGGAGTTAAACCCAATGGCAAAGAATATGGGATTAGTTGAAATAGAGAGCGGACAGATGCAGGGAACTGATTTTGATATTCAAGCCAATGTGAAAGGTGCTTCAGGTATTGTTCATTTCTATTATAAAGACCTTAAAATAAAGCTGCTTAAAGAAGGTGAAAATGGAGGAGTAGGGAAGAAAAAAGGATTCTTATCTTTTCTTGCAAACAGCCTTTTAATTGAAGATGCAAACCCAGGTAAAGGAGCCACACCAAGAACAGCCAGGATTACTTTTGAAAGAACACCCGCTGCCTCATTTTTTAATTTACTATGGAAAGGTGTTTTTATAGGTATGCGGGAAACCGTTGGATTAGGCGTTGTTCCTGTAAAAACACCAGAACAGGCAATGGAAAAAGTAAAGGATAAGAAACAGGAACGACGCGAAAAAAGAGAAGAAAGAAGGAAGGAACGCGCTGAAAGAAAGGCCGAGAAAAAAAAGACCGATACCTAACGCCTGATTAATAAATTCGTATATTAGGTTAAACCACTAAGGCCTATGATCAAAAAAGTCCGAAAGAGTTATAATACGCTTAAATGGGTTTCTGGGATCATGCTTTTCTTTATTTTACTGTTGGCTGCAGCATCCAGACACCTAAGTTCCAGGTTTCAGCCAATAATTAAAGCACAAGTCAGAGATCTCGTTTTAAATGCTACTGACAGTTTGTACAGCATAGAATTTTCTGATGTGGGTACAAATTTTATTACAGGCAGAGCATCATTATCGGACGTTAAGATTACCCCGGATACTAATATTCTGAAAAAGATGGTTCGTCTAAAACACGCACCAAATAACATCTATTACATACAGCTAAAAGAGCTGGTTATAAAAAACTTTCATCCGGTTGATCTGCTAAGATATAAGAAGGTGAAGATCGACCTCCTATTGTTTGATAATCCGGAAATTGTAATGGTAAATAAACAATTGGATTTTAATGAACTCAAAAAGCCATTTCCTGATAAGTCTCCCTACGACTACATTTCTAAATTTGTAAAAGAGCTCAAAGTAAAAACCATTGATCTTAAAAATATCAGCTTTAAATACGTTAATAAAAACGTTACCAAACCAGAGGTTGATTCTATTAAGAACCTCAATGTCACGCTAAAAAACTGGTTAATTGATAAAAACTCAGTTAGGGATACAAGTAGGTTTTATTTGCTTAAGGATGTAGTTATAAATTTAAATAATTACACCTTCGCTACGCCAGATAGCTTGTATCATATCAATCTTAATCAGTTAGATTTTAGGGCATCATCAGGTAAGCTCAATATAAAGAGTTTTAGTGTTGTTCCACGGTACGATGAAATGAAGTTTGGAAAGACTGTAGGCTTTTCAAAAGACAGGTTTGATATTCAGATGAGTGATATTAGTTTAGAAGGCATTAATCTGCCTCTGTATGTTCGTAAGCAGGAGCTTTATGCCACCGAGATGAATGTAAACAACGGCTCCGTATCCGTTTTTAACAATAATGAACTCCCTAAAAGAACAGAGATCAAAATAGGAAAATATCCTCATCAACTATTGCAAAAGGTTAAAGGATTGCTCACAATTAAACAACTTAATTTGAGTAATATCGATTTAACCTATGCTGAATTTGATCGCGCCAGTAAACAAAAGGGGAGAATCACCTTTGAAAAAACCTCAGGAAGCATAACCAACATAACCAACTCCGAAAAAATTAAAAATAAAAACCCTTTTATGTTTGCTAAACTAACGAGCTACATGATGGGGCAGGGCAAGTTAGACGTGAATTTCAAGTTTAATCTTGCCGCAAATGATGGTGCTTTTTCTTACTCAGGAACTTTGGGCCAGATGGATGGTAGGGTGCTTAACAGAATTACTAAGCCCTTAGGAATGGTTGAAGTGAAAAGCGGGCACGTTAAAAAACTTGAGTTTAATATCGATGCTAATGAAACCCTGGCAACAGGCAAAGTCAAATTTGCTTTTAATGACCTTTCTGTTGCGCTGCTTAAAAAAGAAGAAGGGCGCGATCATTTGGTTAAACAGGGGCTAATGTCCTTTTTGGCAAATGCCATGATTATTAATTCAGATAACCCTAAAACAGATGGTGTACTTATAGCGGCATCAATAAAATTTGAGCGGGAAAAAACAGCTTCCTTTTTTAGTTTTATCTGGAAAACACTTTTTCAGGGTATAAAGTATAGTGTTGGGGTAACTCCTCAAAAGGAAAAAAAGATAAAGGAACAAATAGCAAAATTCGAAAAAATAAAAGCCGACAGAGAAAAACGTCGGCTTATCAGGCAAAAAAGAAAAGCTACCCGAGAAAGAGGTAGCTTATAATTCTTCAACTTTAATTTACTTTTAATAGTTTACCTGCCAGATCTTCCCATCTGTAATACTGAAATGTTTTGTTATCACTCATTGCAACAAAAATTCCGTGCTTAAAATCATTATTAAGTGGTTTTGAGTAAATGTCAGAGCCATCACTCTGGTTGGTTGAAACCTTAATGCTTGTAATCAGCTGATGGTCGTTCTTATTTTTAACGCCTTCTCTGCTATAAACTTTAAACTGGTTTGCACTTTGATCTGATACCAGAATGTAACCTGTTGTGTCGGTTGTTTTATAGATACTAATACCCTCATTGTCCTCAGTAAAACCTTCTTTAGCAAATAACGCCAGTTCCTTGTTACCTTTGGCCGGATCAGCATAATATTTGCGAACGCCAAACTGCTCATCTGAATAATAGATATAGCCCATCTCATTGTCTACTGCAATAGATTCAATCTCTTTTTTGCCACTGTAGTTTCCAAATTTGCGCTTCAATGTTGCCTTTATATGTCCTGTACCATCATCTTCCAGCAAATACTGCCATAAATAGGAACCGTCTTTTGGCCCTGTTTTTCTACCGGCAATGGCATAGATTTCACCCTTAGGATTGGTGTACATCGCAATGCCCATCAGGTCTCTGTACATCTCACCTTTTTCTCCTTCATAAACTGGAATGCCGCCATTATCTAAGGGCTTCATATCAGGTAGAGAATAGATGCGAAGTTTGTGTGTCATTCTCTCTGTGGTAACTGCAATATCTGTTTTTTTACCATCAAGTACCAGACCGTAGGCGATATCAACGTTATTCGGACGTTTTAATCCTTGTATAGTTTTATCTTTTATGATCTTTCCTTTAAGGTCAAACACATATAACCCGCCATTTTCGTCTTTGTCAGTTCCAATGATCAATGATTTTGAAGAATCCGTCGGGTTAATCCATATTGCCGGATCATCAGAATCAAATTGTACCGGTTCTGTAGTGTATAAAGGCTTTACCGCCTCAGTAGCATCTGTTTTTTGTGGAGTGCAGGCCATGTTCATCGACATAAGCACCGCCGAGAATATAATTATCCGGGTGTATTTATTCATTAGGTATTAATTTAATATTTCTTATTCTTTAAAGTGGTAACTTCTTAATTAAACTAGTTTGTGCCATATGCACCAATGTAGCCAGATGGTTCAGGTGATTTATAGGTAACCCCATTCAAAACCAATCCTGATGCATAATGTCTGGTAAAGCTTGTTGTACCTTTTCCAAGGGCCGGAGAACCTGGTTTTAAATGAAAATTCCATGCGGTATTAAACGTTGAATTTTCAACAGGAGTGTTCAATGGGTAGTTTAAGAACATCGGATCGTTGTCGCCAGCTGTTTTGCTGATGATATCATTTGCGCCCGCAATGATCTCTTTTGTAGGTTGGAACTGATCTACAGTAAGCTGATTAAACCCATAATAGTAATTGTTCCCGAAAACAGACCTGTTATCTTCTGGCTTTTTCGTATCTCTTTTAATTCCAAAACGAGTGTTTGCAAACATGTTGTTATAAACGCTTACGCGTACTGTTGCCTCTACCCAGATAGATCCTCCCTTTGCAGTAGGACGTCGCCATCCTGTATTAACCATCGTATTGTTGTAAACAACAATGTAAGCCTGTGGTGTGCGGTCGCCACTGTTCGATAATTTTAGCGCATTGGTGTTTGTACTGTAAACTAAGTTGTAGGCTACATCAGCCAGACAGCCAGATTTCAGATTGATGGCTTCGCCACCAGTAACTCCTGTAGTGTAAAAGGAATTGTTTGCAAAAATGACCTTTCCACCATCTATATACGTGCAATCCTCCTGCAGGTTCCTAAAAATACTGTTGGTTACCACTAGCTTGCCGTTTACATTCGAAAACCAAAGTGCCGGTAAGTTTTCACCTGCTACTGCCTTGTACAAATGTTGCTTTACAGAAGTTGAAGCATCTGAAGTTGTTGCACCTGCATATTCTATTATAGTATGATCAAGTAACAACTCTTCGCAGCTTGGTGCAGCAAGAATGCCTCCCCAAAGTCTGCCAAACTTTTTCGCTTCAGTTCTGAATTGCTCTTCAACTGTAAATTTTATAGGAAAATCGGCTGATCCCTGCGCATATAAATTCCCTTTTACAATAATCTCGGGCTTTGCAACAGTATCCATAATAATGGTAACACCCTCTTCAATGGTTAAAGATTTGCCCTCTGGAATAATAATGTCGCCTTTAATAAATTGTGTACTTCCTTTTAGCCAGATTCCCGAAACCTCACCGGTAACAGTCCCGTTTCCCGTATCAGGATCCACATCGATATTGGCCTTCTTGCATCCTGCAATAACTGAGGTTACAAGGGCCAGATAGATAAACAGACGTTTTGCTTTCATTTTTTCTCTTTTATAATAAATAAGATTGATTTATAATTTATAGCGTAAGCCTAACAGATATGTTTGCTCGTAATAATCGTTTCGGATCAATGTTTTACCATCAAACTGATTCCCCGTTTCTGCATTTGCAGGGTTAATACCTTTAATAAACAGTTTCGACGGTGTATTTAACAGGTTCCCTGCTTTTATGAATATGCTAAGGTTTTTCTTGAATTTTTTCTCAGCCGATGCATCCATCTGGATGAAGCCTTTTTGCCAAAGGTCATTATCAAGGAACTGTGATACGGTATTAATGCGTGGGCCTGTATAAGAGCCGGCAACCTGTGCATCCCATCCACTTTTTGTGTTTTTATAGATAAGGGATAGATTGGCGATGTGTTCCGATTGTCCGTAAAGCGGACGAGATTGCAGCACACTGATTTTTTTAGAATCATTGGTTTCAGGATCTATAGTTAACAAATCTTTTGGTGTTGTAATTCTGGAATGTGTATAGGTATAGTTCGCCTTTATACCAAACTGATTAATAAATTTGATGTAGTCAATTTCCAAACCGTAATTTCTTGCCGTTCCAAAATTACCTGGTAAATAATAGGTATCCTGAGGACGGATAGGGTCTGCCTGAAAGCTATATTCTATCGGGTTTTTAATGGCTTTATAAAATGTCCCAACCAATAGTTGGTCGTTACTATTTGGAAATAATTCATAGCGCAAATCAAAGTTATCAGCTATGGCGCGTTTAAGGTCCGGATCTCCTTTTTCCTTGTAGTCATCCTGAACCACACCTCCTGGAATAAGTTCATAAAATCCAGGACGGTTTAAAGAGCGGAAGTAAGATGCCCTTAATTGCTGCTTTCCACTCAGTTTATACTTCACATTTACAGATGGTAGAAAATCTGTATAAACCTGATTCCCCTTTGGGCGAAGTTCTCCGGCAGGGAAAAGCATGTTGTAACCCTGATTTGTATGTTCAACGCGTAAGCCTCCAACTACTTCAACTGCATCCTTACTGATGTTAAACATCCCATAACCTGCAGCCAGTTTCTCTGAGGCGTCATAAGTAAGGGGGTTGTTTACCGCTCCGCCCGGAGTTTGAACGGTCCAGTCTATCTCAGTATAATTGTTAAAATCAACCCCGTATTTAGCTGCAGTGTTTACTGGAGTTAAAGTGTAATTGTTAAAGAAACTGCTGCGTTGCTTGTCGCGATATAGTCCACCTGCAGAAAACTCTACCTTCAGCCCTCCAACAGGAACTTTATAGCTAATGTCAAGATATCCTGCTTTGTCTTCATCCGTGTTGCGTTCCCAACGATGCGTTGTGCCGTTTGTTTTTGCAACTGTACGGCTGTCAATAAAGTTTTCGCGTTTTCCACTCAAGGTAATGGTAGTATTATCAGGTACTTCATTTTTGGCAGACGAGTAAACCGCCGACCAGGAGATCTTTAATTTATCCGGAATGATCTGGTGATCTCCATGAAGTGTACTGTTGTAGATCTGCTGCTCCGTTACTCTCGATCGTGTAGCGTATTCCAGCTGTGCTTTTCCGGCTGCGGGATCATATCCGGTAGAGAAATCTGTAGATTTTTCATCTCTGACCTGGATGTTATTCAGATCTACATAAGCATTATAAAGACTTAGCTTATTGTTTTCGTTGAATGCATAATCAAGTTTACCATGAAAACCATAGCGTTTCTGTTGTTCCGAATACTGGCGCTCATTCATACTTGTGATGGTTGCAAACTTATTTGATGCGTTGGCTGCCGATGAGCGATAGAATGTGCCGTTACTACCACGATAGGTATTCTGATAACTCCCTGCAATGATTATCCCAAGCTTATTGTCAAGAAAACGTTGCCCTATAGATAAACCACCTACAAGGTTAGGGGCAGGGTGGCTCGACTTATAATCTGCCGTGCCTTTTGGAAAATCTGCCTGTGTGGCTTTGTAATCCTTCCCCTTGAGCTCATATGGTGATTTACTGTGAACTGATGAGGCATCAAATGAACTAAAGCCCCGGTCTATAAATAGTTGACTATAGCCACCTGCAAGGTTTGCATTGATCTGTAGTTTTTGGGGTGCATCTTTCATTACCATATTTACCACACCACCTATGGCATCGCCTTCAAGGTTTGGAGTTAAGGTTTTATATACTTCCAGTCTGTCCAAAAGTTCCGAAGGGAAAATATCTAAAGGAACATAGCGGTATTTATTATCCGGACTCGGTATTTTGATTCCATTAACCAGCGTGTAGTTGTATCTTTTGTCCATTCCCCTAAGAATAGCATACTGTCCGTCGCCGCTATTACTTCTTTCAACTGAAACCCCTGATACACGTTGAATAACATTCGCGACTGTCAGGTCGGGAGAAATCTCCATCGCCTTGCCCGATACAACATTAATTAACTGTGCAGATTTTTGCTCGATGCGTCTTGCAGTTTTTTCTGCCGAACCATCATTTTTTGCCGAAATAACTACCTCACTTAATTCTTTCTCTTTCGTTTCAGATAGATAAATCCTGATGGTTGGATTATCCTCTTTAAGTATTGTAATCTGTTTAGATAAAACCTTATACATCACATAGGATACTTTTAATGTGAAGTTTCCTGCAGGTGGGTGTTTGATCTCAAACGAGCCATCTAATCCTGTTAATACTGCCTTGTCAGTATTTTCCAGATATACTGATGCGCCTACTAAAGCTTCGCCTGTTTTTTGATCAAAAACGTAACCTTTTAAACTGGTTGCACTGGCCGTGGCAACACCAATTAATAAGCAAAAAAGAACTTGTAAAATTGACTTCATTTTCCTGAAAATTTGTTTGTGGTGGTTGTGTTTTTTAAACCGTGAGGCAAATGTGCAAACCAGGTGATGGAGTTTTATCTTTGGGGCGTGTACAAAATGTATACAGCGTTACAAATGATGTATACAGAACGGATACAGCGTGAACAGGATTTGGTTAATTAATTGATTGTTAGGTATTTGATTGTAACCTAAATCGCCATTATCATTTGGTTAGCGTTATGTTAACAGTTTGTTAAGCCTTAGGAAATCGGGGTTTTTGTTATAGTGTCTGTATAAAAGAACTCAGGTTTTCTCCTTGTGGGATGTTTAGTTTTTTACGCAGACGGTAACGTGCAACACGCAAACTATCCTGGGAAATACCAAAAATAACAGCCATATCTTTTGAGCTTAAATTCATCTTTATAAGGGCAACCAAACGGATGTCGTTTGCCGTTAAATCATCACTATGTTTTTTCAGGTTATCAAAAAAAGCCTGGTGAATTTGTTCAAATAAAGTAGAGAACTCTTTCCAGTGCCTGTCATGATTAATGTTTTGATTTATTTTCTGCATCACTTGCTGAAGCTGTCTTTTCTGATCTCTTTTTTCATCCTTTATCATGTCAGAGATTTCCTCCTTAAGCTCATCCAGAAACTGATTGCTTTGAATTACATGAAGTGTATTGCTGGTTAATTCTTTGCTTTTAAGTTCCAGCTCAGCCTTTATAGCATTCTTCTGGATTTCATATAGCATATTATTCTGCTCATTAAGTTTTTGCTCATTTCGGAGTTTAAGGCGTTGCCGGCTAATAGTGCTTATGCCCAGTAAAATCAATAACAGGATGATCATGATCACAGCAAAAATGATGTATTGATTCGCTTTTCTTTCATTTTCAAACCTTACAATTGCATCGTCCTTTTGTTGTATTTCAAATAAGGTTTGTAACAATGCCAATTGCTTGTTATTGTCAGCCGTATAGATTTTCAGGAAGATATTACGACTTAATTCGCTGTAGTGATAGGCGCTATCATATTTTTTAACGAGGTCAAATGTTTTCGATAAGTCCCTGTAAGCGCTGCTAAGCTGATATTGATCATTTAGTACCAGAGCCATATGCTCTGCCTTTCGGGTATAGGTCATTGCTTCAGCATACCTTTCCGTTTTTCTGTAAACGTCGCCAATGTTATTTACAATCTCTATCTGAGCAAGATCATTTGCTGCGGCCTCGTTTAATTTTAGCGATAAAGAATAGTACTTGAGGGCAGAATCAAGATGTAATTTATCTTCGTAAATGCTCCCCAGGTTCTCATAGATCTTTGCAATACCGGTTTGATCTTTTTCCTTTTTGTAGGCCGTAAGCGCCAGCTGCTGATATTTCATGGCACTTTCGTACTTACTGCTTTTCTCGTAGGTTTGACCAATAAGCCCATAGCATTCTGCTATGCCTGCCCGGTTGCCTATCTTTATAAAGATATTTAAAGCTTCCTGAAATTTGGTTAGCGCTATTTTATACTGCCTGCTGTAATAGTACGCATCCCCAATTTTATTCAGGTTTTCGGCCAGGTTTGCCTGGTCATTATGGTTTCTGAATATACGGTCTGCTTTGTAAAAATAATTTACTGCCTGAGAATAAGCTGCCTGATGATAAAAGATCTCGCCAAAATATTGATAGTATTTTGCAGCAGAGATCAGGTCATTCTGTTTTAATGCTGTATTTAATAACCCCTTTATTTTTATAAAGGCAGAGTTGGGGTCCTTCTTAATCAGTGTATCTATATCATTTTTTACTGCCGATTGATGATAAACCGCAAAAGCAGGTAATGAAAAACAAAGCAGAATTAAACCTATTGTTATACTATTTAAGGTAAGTTTCTTCACCCTTTAAAAGTAAACATACAGTATTAAGCTAATGTTAAATTAAAGCGACACGCATTTAAGGTATAATCTTAATCTAATTTGTAAACGCGTACATAATCCACATAGAACTTTTGAGCGAATATAGAATCATCAATATCCCCACCCCATTCGCCACCAATGGCGGTATTCATTAAAAGATATAGTGGAGAGGTAAATGAATCTTTATATGCTGTTGCTGGAGCCGACATGCTGAAATAATACTTGTCGTCCATAAAAACCTTTACACTATCACCCTTACGTTCTAAGCCATAAACATGGTATTTTTTATGAACATCATCCATCTTTATATTGGCTCCACTGCTCTTATGACCATTAGGATCTTTTAACCCACTGTCTGCCCAATGGAGGGTTCCGTGAATAGTTGAAGGTGTATGACCTACAAACTCCATAATATCAAACTCTACACATTTAGGCCAGCCCACCTGCTTTATATTTGATCCCATCATCCAAAGGGCAGGCCATATGCCCTTTCCTGATGGGATCTTTGCCCTTATTTCAACGCGGATATTCCCATCGAAATGTTGTTTCCCAAGTGTGTTTATACTTGCCGAAGTATAATCGGCATTCTTATACTTTTCCTTTAGAGATTTAATCACAAGCTTGCCGCGTTTAACATAGCAATTTTTTAATCTGGCACGTGTATAGAATTGTTTTTCACGGTTCCTTACAAAGCCTTCCTCATAGTCCCATTTTGTAGAATCTGGAAGGCCTTTATAATTGAATTCATCACTCCATATCAAAGTCCTGCCTTTTTCGATAGACACAGATTTAGTTTGAGCCATACCAGAAAAGGTAGACATTAACAACGTGGCTCCAATTAAACAGTTAAATGCTTTCATAACTAAAGATGATAAATATTTAGCGCTATTTAAGTAACTCTTCTGGTACAGGTTTGTTCAATAGGTTTTGGTAATAAAAGCGGAAACGCTCAGCCTTATCATGAGCAGATTTTACGCCTCCCCAGCCATGTCTTCCACCCGGATAAATCATCAATTCAAAATGTTTGTTCGCATTTTGAAGCTTATCTATAAGTTGTATTGTATTCTGCATATGAACATTGTCGTCCATATCGCCATGCATAATCCTCAATAATCCTTTATAATTGTTAACGTAAGTCAAAACAGAACCATTTTTATAACCTTCAGGATTTTCTTTAGGTGTATCCATAAAACGCTCTGTATAATGAGAATCGTAAAGCTCCCAGCTGGTAACAGGTGCTCCTGCATAGCCGAAATCAAAATCGTCGGCTCCTTTAGTCAGGGCAAGGCAAGTCATATAACCACCATAGCTATGGCCAGTAATCAGTAGTTTCTTATTATCAACCCAGGATTTGGCTTTTAACCACCTTGCAGCAGTTGTATAATCCTGCATTTCCCATTTACCCAGGTTACGGTGCATCAAAGCAACGCCTTCTTTACCAAATTGTCCTGAAGCACGGTGGTCTACAGAAATCTGTATAATCCCTTCATTTGCCCACCATTGTCCGCCAATTCCTTTCCAGGTATTGGTTACATTACCTGCATTTGGCCCGCCATATATACTCATTACTACCGGATACTTTTTATTCTGATCAAAATCAGTAGGGTAGGTTATTACTGCAGGTAAATTATAGCCATCGTCAGTAGGAATAGCAACCATCTCTGTTTTGCCATAGTTGAACTGTGCAAAATCATCAGATTTAGTATCGCCAAGTTCTTTAATGATCTTCCCTTTATTGTTTAATAATGTTCTTTTAGTAGGGGTAGAAACATTAGAATAAGTAGTAATGAAATAAGAACCGTTAGGAGACATCATTACCTGATGAGAGTAATCGCCAAATGACAATCGTTTTAAGTTCTTGCCATTGTAGCTCACGCTGTAAAAATCTGTTCTGGTAGAGGCTTCTTTACGTGCCATAAAGTAGACAACCTTATTTTTCTCATCAACATGAACAAGATCAGTAACCTGCCACTTACCACTGGTTAGTGGATTTACCAGTTTCCCATCTAAAGTGTATAAGTAGAAATGTGCCCATCCGGTTTTATCACTTTTAAGGATATAGTGTTTTTTGTCTTCAAGATATTCTATGCGTCCATCGTAGTCTAAGTCTACCCACGAAGACTGTTTCTCGTCGTAGATTTCTTTTTTAGAGCCATTGGTCGGGTTTACTGAATAAAATTTTAAGTTATCCTGTCCACGGTTCATCCATTGTACCATTAAATTACTACCATCAAAACTCCAGTAAGGTGTGCCAAAGTATTGATCATCTTTTTCATTAAAATCGGCCCATACAATAGAACCTCCCGCTACCGGGACAAACCCTACTTTTACTTCCGGGTTAGGATCACCAGCCTTTGGATAACGTGTTTTTTCTGTATACCCATGTTGTCCGGTTGATCCGTTAATTGGAAACATAGGAACCTTGGTGTCATCAAAATGCATAAATGCAATATTCTTACTATCGGGCGACCACCAGAAAGCTTTGTAATTGGTTGATCTGCCAAGAATTTCTTCATAATATACCCATGACGACCAACCGTTATAAATTACATCAGTTCCATCATTGGTGTATCTGATCTCTTTTCCTGTTTCAACGTCAACTGAATACAGATCATTATTTCGGGTAAATGCTACATGTTTTCCATCAGGAGATAGGGTAGGGTTCTTCTCCTCGTCCTTATCATTGGTTAAGCGTTTTGCTTCATCCTGCCCGTATTGTATGTAAACATCATTGTTTTTAACAGATAGATTTACATTACTTTTTGGAGGTGGTGTGTAAGGCGTCCTTTGACCCGATTTAACATCTACCGTATATAAGTTATGGTCTTTGGTGTCCATCTCGATGTAGTGGTTATCATCACTCCACCCGTTTACTATATTGATAGATTTAGTAAGTGAGGGCTGGCCGCCAAAGATTTGCTGTTGTGAAAGTTTTTTAAGCTGAGCCTCTGATTTGATAATAAATAATGACATGGCTAAACAAGTAAGTAGTATTTTTTTCATGCTGTGGATACCGTTGATTTCTATAATGCGCTTTAGCGCCGCGGAAATTACTAAAGTATAAGTACTTTACGAAAAATCTTCTATTTAAAGTTATAAATCAGCCGCCTTAAAGTTGTAAGTTAGCCGTCATCTCGACGATAGGAGAGATCTCTTGTTTAGGTATAGTTCAAAAGATCTCTCCTGTCGTCGAGATGACGGCGTTGGTATAAAAAAAGCGCCCTTAAAAAAGGCGCCATATAATTTTAAAAAGATAGTCTTCTTTATAAAAGAAATCTTCAATTATACAATCCAGTTCCAACCGAATTCATCAGGAGCTAATCCGTAACGGATATCGTTCAATGTTTTAGCAATACCTGCTGAAACAGTACGTGTTGAAGGATCAGTTAACTTATAAACCTGGCCTTGATATCCGATTTCTCCAATTGGAGTTACGGTTGCTGCAGTACCTGCTGCAAAAGCATCGGTTAATCTGCCGTTTTCAATTCCTTCTATTACTTCTTTTACACTAACGCGTCTTTCTTCAACTTCAATGCCTGCTTTTTTAGCAAGTTTGATAATCGTATCACGTGTTACACCATCTAAAACAGTGCTTCTTACCGAAGGAGTTACCAATTTGCCGTCAATTACAAAGATCAGGTTAGCTGTTCCTGCTTCCTCAATAAACTCATGAGAAACAGCATCTGTCCAGATTAACTGATCAAAGCCTTCTTTTTGAGCTTCTGCAAATGGATATAGAGAACGAGCATAATTTCCAGCGGTTTTAGCATAACCTACACCACCTTCATCTGCACGGGTATATTCAGTTTCAATTTTAACTTTTAAAGCTTTGCTGTAATATGGGCCTGTTGGCGTTGTTAATAAAGCAAAAGTATACTTGTCGGATGCTTTAACACCTAAATAAGGATCAGTAGCAAACATCACCGGACGAATGTATAAAGAATAACCATCCTGATTAGGGACCCATTTGTTATCAATCTCAATCAGCGCTGCAATTCCCTGCATAAAAATATCCTCAGGAATGCTTGGCATAGCCATACGTGTTGCTGATTTGTTGAAACGCTCAAAGTTTTTTTCTGCTCTGAAAACACTGACTTTTCCGTCAGCTAAACGATAAGCTTTCATACCTTCAAAAATTGCCTGTCCGTAGTGAAGGGCAGAAATTGCAGGGCTCATAAGAATCGGGCCGTAAGGTAATACCTGTAGGTTCGTCCACTCACCATTTTCGTATTCTGCAATAAACATGTGATCGGAAAACACCTTTCCGAAAGGTAATTGAGAAAAATCTGTTACTGTTAATCTGGTCTGCTCAGTCTTGGTTACTGTTATATCCAATGTCTCGTTCATTTTGACTTGTATTTTATTACTGCAAATTTAATAAAAAAAGCCTTGTTTATTCTTTATTATTTTAGATTTTGACAATGTTTATGCCTCATTTCTAAGTGTTTTCAACACACTAAGCACCCAGCCCTTGCCCCACTCCTCCATTTGCTCTTCTGTCCAAAGGAAAGGATAGAAAATTCTTTTCTGAAAACGCGGCGGTAAATACTTCTGCCAGTTGGTGCCGCCAGTAGCGGCAATATCTACAGGATCTCTCTCCAAATACCTGACTGCAGATTTATAATGAGACAATGGCCACTCCACATTAACATATAAATCAAGCTTCCTAAGCTCATCTGCCAAAACAGAAACATCGTGCCCTTCTTTTAACAGCCTATGGTATAAGGCCGAAAAATTGGTTTCTTTCCTGTCCTTTACCAATTGTAAGAACTGCGCAGCATACTTGTTTATAAATTGCTTTAAAGTAAGCGTCTGTTTGCCGCTAGCCAGTTCTGTAGCTCCAAACTTCCAGTAAATGAATTCAAATTGCTCTTCAACGCTCTTATCTGCAAGTTCTTCTCTTTTGCTTTTATCAACCAGCCTGATAAAATCTGTAGCACAAATCTCTATCATTCGGTATTGACCAGATTGAAAACCACTGGCAGGTAACAGCGACATCCTGAATTTCAGGAACTGATCTTTATCCATCCCGTTCACCATCACATCGAATGACGTAACCAAGGCATTAAAATAAGCATTGATGCGTTTTACCCGATCGGTGAAAAACTGTACCGTTAGTTCCTTGTTATCCGCAATCTGTTTACATTCATGAAGTGCAAGTTTAAAATATAGCTCAGTAATCTGATGGTACATAATAAAGATCTCTTCATCCGGGAAAGGCGTTTTCGGGTTTTGCAGGCTCAGCAGAGTATCCAGATGGATATAATCCCAATAAGTTAAAAAATCTGCATACAACAAGCCATCAAGATATGCAGACATATCCTGGCCCATTGCTGCATACTTTTCCTGCAGTTTATCCAGTTTTTCCTTTATCTGAGGGGTAAGTTTCATTCTAATATAAAACCCTGAATTTTATGGTGTGCTCAATCTTTTTTAACGATTTAAACAACTGCTTGTCATATTGTGCATTTATATCTGTAATCACGTAACCAATTTCAGGATTAGTCATCAAAAACTGACCCACAATATTGATGTCGTGCTTGGCAAAAACAGTATTTATTTTAGCCATAATACCAGGTACGTTTTTATGAATGTGTATTAACCTGTGCGATTTCTCGATTCTTGGCAATTGCAGGTTCGGGAAATTACTGCTAAGGTAGCTGGTACCAGTATTCATAAAGTCAATCATCCTTTTTGGAATGAAATCGATATTACGTGGATTGTGTTTTGGATCTTCAAAAACCACAACCCCTTGTTCAGTACAAGTTGCAATATCAACCTTGTTTTTTGTGCTGCCAAGGTAGCCTATGGTTTTAAGCTTAACTGCTCTTTTTAATTTCTCCAGCTCAATTTTTTCGCCATCTGCCAACAACATCATGTGTACATCAGCAACATATTTCTCTTCGAAAGTAGTTTTATGACGAACCGAAAAGCCATCTTTTTTCAGTAATTCAATACTCATCGGGTCTGCATCACCAATAATCAAACACAGAATCCTGTTTTTAGGATATGATATAGCTCTTGGTAAATTGTTTACATACAAGAACTCATCAAAACTTGGCGTAATGTGATCGGCCTTTTTAACAATGCTTTCTCTGGAAATATTCTCGGTAAAAGCATAGAATTTCTTGATCAGGCCACTCTCGCGAAGCTGAAAATCAGAATAGCCATCACCAATACCGTAAAGGTCGCCTTCAAGGTTTAGTTGTTGCATCAGTTTTACCTTACCACCTTCTTCACTTAAAGGGTTCGAGTGGTCGTAATCAATTATCTTTCCATCACCCGTAGTTACAAATGTGTTGGCGTAGATGTTTTCTTTTTTAATGTGGAATTTGCTTACTACAGGAGTGATAAATTCTTTAAAACCACCGGAAACGATCAAAACCTCATCTGCATGTTTTTTAAAGAACTCGGCATTACGCGAAAAAGAGGCAGAAACTTTTTTCTTTAAATGTGTAATCAGTTGTTTCAGGTGATCCTCATTAGCCTCAAGAAGCTTTACCCTTTGAGCCAAACTCTCGCCAAATGAAAGCTTTCCTTCCATGGCAAGGTTGGTGTAGTCTTCAATCTTCTGAAAAATAGCGTCTTTCTCAGGATGCTTTTTAAGAGAGATGCGGGCCAGCTCGTCCAAAGCCTCTACCTGGGTAAAGGTGCTGTCAAAATCAATAATGTAAATATTTTTTTGCTTCATTTTAGTTATTCTTTAACCCTTCGCAAACTTCTTCAATGCTTTGCTTTAGTGGTTTAAATTGTATTCCGATTGTATGCTTTATTTTTTCGTTACTATATAAGCTTTCATTTAAGCTGCTTCTTGCTGCGTCGCTTGTTAATGCTGCGGGCTTTCCTGTAAACAGAGATGCAAGTTTTGCTGCTCTCCATGCAATGCCCAGCATCCATGGTTTTGCTTCCTTGGCAGGTGCTTTTACCTTAAAGCCCTGTGCAATTTCTCCAAAAAACTGTTGGTAATGATAGTTTTCTGAGGATATGGTATAACGCTCGCCACTTTCTTTGCTGTTCATTAAAGCAATCATGCTTTTTGCCACATCATAAACATCCACAATTCCTGTTGCACCCCTGGTATAATAAGAAAGGCCATCTTTTACCAGTTTAAATATTGCACCACTACCTTCAAAACCTGCTCCGGCACCAATAATTACCGATGGATTTACAATTACCGCATCTAATCCCTCGGCTATTCCGCGCCAAACCTCCATTTCACCTTCGTATTTAGAAATAGCGTATGAGTGTGCTTTTGGATCATATTCCCAGAAATCTTTTTCGGTAATCAGTTCGTCTTTTTTTGCATTTCCTAAAGCGGCAACAGAACTCACATGAACCAGTCTTACATTATTTTCTGCACAAAGGTTAACAATGTTGCTGGTGCCTTCAATATTAACCCTTAGCAATTGGGCTTTATCTTTCGGATTAAAAGATACCAATGCTGCACAGTGGTAAACCTGATCAACACCTTCAAAGGCATCCCCAAGCGAAGAAATGTCATTTATGTCCGCAACAAACCACTCAATATCAGCGTTGTTGGTTATTGATTGGGGTATAACAGAGTGCTCGCGTTTTAATGCTTTTACCTTTACACCCGACTCAGTTAATTGATTTATTAATTCTGCTCCTAAAAATCCAGTGGCGCCGGTAACTAATATCATTTCATTTTTTTTAGGATGTTCATTAAAATATGCTCTCAAAAATAGATATTTGATGGCATACATTTATAGTACTATATGTCTTTATCCGATTTTTTTTCACCTTTAAGTCCAGACAAATTCTCACCAAAAGCGGGATTTTATACCAGCCAGCTAGGTTTGAAGGCTACTTTTTACACAGATAAATTTCCTGACCTTGAAGAAAATGAATACGATATTGCCATTTTTGGAGTACAAGATGATCGCGCTTCTGTAAATAATGAGGGCTGCGGTCTTGCGCCCGACTACTTTCGTGCCCAGTTTTATAGCTTAAATGAGGGTGCTTACACCAGCAAAATTATAGATCTGGGAAATATAAAAGCCGGAGCTTCAATTTCTGATACCTACGTAGCATTAAAAATGGTAGTGTCTGAATTGATTAAGCTAAACATTGTACCTATAATTATTGGTGGCGGACAAGACCTTACTTATGCACAATACCTGGCTTACGAAAGCCTGGAGCAAAAAGTAGATCTGGTTGTGGTAGACAGCAAATTTGACCTTGATGAAGAAGATCAGGAAGGACTTGCCGCTAAATCAGACACCTATTTAAACAAGATATTACTTCACCAGCCAAATTACCTTTTCAATTTTAGTAATATCGGTTACCAAACTTATTACGTGAATCAGGAAAGCCTAAAGGTAATGAGCAAGCTGTATTTTGATGTACATCGCTTAGGTGAATTTGCGGATGATATCAGTTTAACTGAACCAATAGTTCGCAATGCGAATATGCTCAGTTTCGATATTGGTGCAATTCGCTCATCGGATGCTGCCGCAAATGCAAACGCAGGGCCAAATGGCTTTTATGGGGAGCAAGCGTGCCGCATTGCCAGATATGCAGGGATGAGTGATAAGCTTACTTCTATCGGTTTCTATGAATTTAATCCGGCCTTCGATACCAACGGACAAACAGCCATGCTGCTCGCTCAAATGGTTTGGTATTTTGTAGATGGTTATTACAACCGTAAAAAGGATTTTCCGCTTACTCCAAAATCTCAATACCTTATTTACAGGGCCAGTTTAAATGACGGAACAGGAGAGATGTTGTTTGTTAAAAGTAAAAAATCAGATAGGTGGTGGATGCAGGTCCCTTATCCGACAGGGATCTCAAAAAATGAGCGATTTCACTTAGTACCATGTCGTTACGACGATTATACCACTGCTGTGAATGGCGAAATGCCTGATCTATGGTGGCGCACATTCCAGAAACTATTATAATTTTACATTTTTTATTACGTTATGTAGGGGCTTGAATTTATATTTGAGTGCAGGCATACTATTATATAATAAATTGTACCAGTGCTTGTTAAAATTAAAGAACACAATATGAGAAAATTATTAATTGCTGCTGTTTGTTTATTACCTGTTGCAGCTATGGCGCAAGGGAAATTTACATTGCAGGCTAAAGTTGGGAACCTAAATGCCCCAGCCAAAGCATTTTTATATTATAAAACCGGAAGTAACCAGGTTGCGGATTCGGCAGTTATTACCGGAGGTAAGTTTTCGTTTACGGGCCCTTTAACCGGAATAACACAAGCAGCAATTAGAGTTGTTCACGATGATAAAGCTCCTGCTCCAACAGATCCGGCATCTGTTGATTTATTTAGATTTTACCTGGAGCCAAAAACTGTCGTGGTTAATTCGGCTACCGATTCTGTGAAACATGCAGTAATAAAAGGCTCAGCAGTGAATGATGATGATGCTAAATATAAAGCCATAACAAAATCTGTTATGGATAAAAATGCAGTATTAGAGGCCGAGTACAAAAGCAAAACGGATGCAGAGCGTAAGGATGAGAACTATATAAAAACTGTGCAGGCACGTAGCGAAGCACTTCAAAAAGAATTTATAGATATTAATAAACAGTTTTATTTAGCTAACCGTGATTCTTATGTTGCTTTGGTGGCATTTGCGGGTACAATAGGACCTGATGCTAATCCAACTATTGTGGAACCTGATTTTAATAAATTTTCTGCCGAAGTTAAAGCTACTGATCTTGGTAAAAGCATAGCTGAGATGTTATCATCATTAAAGAAAAATAATGTTGGTTCGTTGGCAATGGATTTTACTCAAAATGATGTAAACGATAAGCCTGTTAAATTATCTGATTTTAAAGGAAAATATGTATTGCTTGATTTTTGGGCTTCATGGTGTGGACCTTGCAGAGGCGAAAATCCGAACGTAGTTAAGGCATATAATACTTATAAAGACAAAAACTTTACTGTTCTTGGTGTTTCTTTGGATAAACCTGGTCAAAAAGAAGCCTGGTTACAAGCCATTAAAGATGACGGCTTAACATGGACTCACGTATCAGACTTAAAGTTTTGGGATAATGCCGTTGCCAAAATGTATGGTATTCGTGGTATTCCTGCAAATTACCTGATAGATCCAACCGGAAAAATCATTGCAAAAAATGTAAGAGGAGAAGAATTGCAAAGCAAACTTGCGGAAGTATTAGGCGCTCCAAAAAGTAAATAAAACCCGCTTAATTGGTTGCCAATTTTGGGGAGAAATTTCTGTGAAAATTGGGGGTTTATACAATGTTTATACAATCGTTATACAATCATTACGCATTGCAAGTACGATTGTGAATTGTTTAAAGAATGGGTAATGATTGTTTTCCCCGTCATCTCGACAATAGGAGAGATCCCTTGATCATAAATAGCTACACAGCAAATTGGTATAACCAAGAGATTTCTCCTATTGTCGAAATGACGACAACTTTAAGAATCTGACGAGCGTATAAAATAGAGCGTATAATAAAAACGGGGTGTGTCATAAATCATGACACACCCCGTTTTTATACCATACAAGGAAGATTCCTACTCCCTTATACTAAATCAAAACCAATATCTTCTCTAAAGTATTTGCCGTCAAAATAGATGCGGGCAGCATCAGCTGTTGCCGATTGTAACGCATCAAACTGGCTATCCTGTAAGCTGCTAACTGCAATAACACGACCACCGTTTGTTTTTACTACACCACCTTCAAGCGCTGTTCCGGCATGAAATACTAATGATTGACGTACATTATCAATACCTGTTATCGTTTTACCCTTTTCATATTCGCCAGGGTATCCGCCTGCAACAATCATTACAGTTGCAGCATTTTTAGGACTGATATTTAATTTATATCCTTTTAATTTCTGTTTGGCCGTTGCAAGGAAAAGCTCTACCAGATCATTCTCGATTCTTGGAACTACACTTTCCGTTTCCGGATCGCCCATACGGCAGTTGTATTCGATTACAAAAGGTTTTTCGTTTACTTTAATTAAGCCGAAGAAGATGAAACCTGTGTAATTGATCTTATCTTTCTTTAAACCATTAACGGTTGGGATGATAATATCACGCTCAACCTCGTCTAAAAATGCTTTGCTGGCAAAAGGAACCGGAGATACGGAGCCCATACCACCAGTGTTTAAACCAGTGTCTGCTTGTCCGATACGCTTGTAGTCTTTTGCTTCAGGAAGTATCACATAGTTTTCGCCATCTGTAAGTACAAATACCGAAAGCTCAATACCACTTAAAAACTCTTCAATTACTACTGTAGTTCCGGCGTCACCAAACTTGCCGCTAAGCATTAATTTTAATTCTTCCTGTGCTTCTTCAGCGTTGTCTATAATTAAAACACCTTTTCCGGCTGCCAATCCATCGGCTTTTAATACCACCGGAAGGGGATGAGATTGCAGGTAAGTTAAACCTTCTTCTAAAGTTTTATCGGTAAAAGAACGTGAGCTTGCCGTAGGAATACCATGGCGAGCCATAAATTGTTTAGAAAAATCTTTGCTTCCTTCTAAAATTGCGCCTTCTTTTTTTGGTCCGATAACCGGGATTTTCGATAAACTTTCATCCTCAGCAAAAAAATCATGAATACCATTTACAAGAGGTTCTTCGGGGCCAACTACCACCAGTTCTATGTTTTCTTTAAGAACTAATGCTTTTACGGCTTCAAAATTATTGATGTTAAGGTTTATGTTTTTTCCATAAGCTCCTGTACCACCATTACCAGGTGCAATAAATAATTGAGAGCAAAGAGGAGACTGGCTCATTTTCCAGGCAAAGGCACTTTCTCTTCCTCCTGATCCTAATAGTAAGATATTCATCTATATATGATTTAATTGTTGGGTCTGTGTGGGCAAATATACCGCTTTAGCTAAATTATCACAGGCTAAGTTTAAATTAGGCATAAAATATGCTTAGAAAAGGTTGTTTGTCAATAGATTTCGGTTTGTAAAAGATTAAAATTAGATTTGCCGCCAACATGAGACATATTGTTACTTTATCACTTGTATTTTTTAGTCTTACCCATTTGGCCAAAGCCGAGCGGGTTGAGGGGCTAAGACTTATAACAGAAAAGTACTGCAATAAGCAGCAGGTGAACACAGAGCAGGCAACTGCTCGCTCAAGTCAGCCTGACGATTCGAGGTATCCTTTTTTCTTATCTTATAGTGCTTTAACTACTATAGGAGTACTTCCTGAAACACATATCATCAAATATAGGGCTCATAATCAAAGCATCTCAAACCTTGCCATAAGAGAGCAGCCCAAGAATAACAGTCCGTAATTTTAATATTCATCGTCATCCTGAATTTATTTCAGGATCTGGCACGTACCTCAATTCCTGCTAAACCGGGATCCTGAAATAAATTCAGGATGACGTAAAGCGAAAACATTGAGCGCACTGACAACTGACATTCTGGCTTACAGCCCGGTAATGGCTTGGTTGTTGTAATTTTATCAGTTTTAATAATAGTAATAAACAAACACAAGTATACATGTTAGGATTTTTAGCCAAGGTTTTTGGAAGCAAATCAGAAAGAGATATTAAGGCATTACAGCCTATAGTAATCAAAATAAACGAAGAGTACGCAAAACTATCTGCACTAAGCAATGATGAGCTGCGTAATAAAACAGTTTATTTTAAAGATGTTATCGCTAAAGCGTTAGCAGAAATAGACGGAAAAATAAGCGGTTTAAAAACCGATGCCGAGAGTCAGGAATTGTCGTTACCTGAGAAAACAGCTATATACGATCAGATTGATGCCTTAATCAAAGATCGTGATAAAGAATTAGAAGTAGTATTGACGGAAATTTTGCCTGCTGCATTTGCGGTGGTAAAAGAAACTTCGAGACGTTTCTCTGAAAATGAGCAACTGGAAGTTACAGCTACTCAGTTTGACCGCGACTATGCTGCGCGCAAAAAGAATGTAACCATACAAGGTGATAAAGCACTTTGGGCTAATAAATGGGATGCTGCAGGTACCGAGGTAGTTTGGAACATGGTACATTACGATGTTCAGCTGATTGGTGGTATGGTATTGCATAATGGTAAAATTGCAGAGATGGCTACAGGTGAGGGTAAAACCTTAGTAAGTACGCTGCCTGCTTACCTGAATGCACTTGCCGGACAAGGTGTACACATTGTAACAGTGAATGATTACCTTGCACGACGTGACTCGGAGTGGAATGGTCCTTTGTTTGAGTTCCATGGTTTAAAGGTTGATTGTATCGATAAACATGAGCCAAACTCTCAGGAGCGCAGAGACGCATACCTTGCTGATATTACTTATGGTACCAACAATGAATTTGGTTTCGATTATTTGCGTGACAATATGTCGCAAACTCCTGACCAACTGGTACAACGCAAACTACATTTCGCAATGGTGGATGAGGTCGATTCAGTTTTAATTGATGATGCCCGTACTCCATTAATTATATCAGGACCTGTTCCTTTTGGTGATCAGCATGAATTTCATGAATTAAAACCACGTATTGAGCGTTTGGTTACAGCGCAGAAAGAATATGTTACCAAGGCTTTAAACGAGGCAAAAAAATTAATCAATGATGGTAAGACCGGTACCGAAGAGGGCGAGGGCGGTTTAGCACTTTTACGTGCACACCGTGGTTTACCTAAAAATAAAGCATTGATCAAGTTTTTAAGTGAGGGTAGTGTAAAGCAAACCTTACTGAAAACTGAAAACCATTATATGGCAGATCAGTCTAAGAATATGCCTAAGGTAGATTCGGAACTGTTCTTCTATATTGATGAGAAAAACAATCAGGTTGAGCTAACCGAGAAAGGTATTGAGCTGATCACGAAATCTGGCGAAGACCACAATTTCTTTGTGTTACCTGATGTAGGTACTGAGATTGCTGATATCGAAAAATCATCATTAACAAGTGAAGAAAAAATAGCTCAGAAAGATGCTTTAATGCGCGACTACTCTATTAAGGCTGAGCGTATCCACTCTGTGAACCAGTTGTTGAAAGCATATACTTTATTTGAGATCGATGTTGAGTATATCATTGATGAAGGTAAAATTAAAATTGTAGATGAGCAGACTGGTCGTATTATGGATGGCCGTCGTTATTCAGATGGTTTACACCAGGCAATTGAAGCAAAAGAAAATGTAAAAGTTGAGGATGCTTCGCAAACTTATGCTACAGTTACCTTGCAAAACTTCTTCCGTATGTACCACAAACTTTGCGGTATGACGGGTACAGCTACTACAGAGGCTGGTGAGTTTTGGTCCATCTATAAATTGGATGTGGTAGAGATACCTACAAACAGAGTTATTTCAAGAAAAGATCATCAGGATTATGTTTACCGTACTGTTCGTGAAAAATATAATGCAGTAGCAGAAGAGATTGTTAAATTAACTGAAGCTGGCCGCCCGGTATTGGTGGGTACAACTTCGGTTGAGATTTCGGAATTGCTTAGCCGTATGTTGAAACTGAGAGGTATTAAACATAATGTACTGAATGCGAAGATGCACCAGAGAGAGGCTGATATTGTTGCTGAAGCAGGACAACCTGGTCAGGTAACAATTGCAACTAACATGGCTGGTCGTGGTACGGATATTAAATTAGGCCCAGGCGTTAAGGATGCTGGCGGTTTGGCAATTGTTGGTACTGAGCGTCATGAGTCTCGTCGTGTAGACAGGCAGTTACGCGGTCGTGCAGGTCGTCAGGGAGATCCGGGTTCATCTCAGTTCTTCGTATCATTAGAGGATAACTTAATGAGGTTATTTGGTTCTGAAAGAATCTCTAACATCATGGTAAGAATGGGTATTGAGGATGGTGAGGTAATTCAGCATTCAATGATTACCAAGTCTATTGAGCGTGCACAGAAAAAAGTAGAAGAAAATAACTTTGGTATTCGTAAGCGTTTGCTTGAATATGATGATGTTATGAACTCTCAGCGTTCTGTTATTTATGCTAAACGTAAAAATGCTTTGTTTGGTGAGCGTCTAGATGTTGACATGAGCAATATGGTATTCGATGTTGCTGAAGATATTGTAACTGAATACAAAGAAGAAGGAAATTACGAAGGCTTTAAGCTTGAAGTAATTAAAAACTTCTCTGCAGATACAGCTATTGATGAAGCTGAGTTCAGCTCAAAAGGGGTTCATCACTTAACCGATAAACTATTTGAGGAAGTAACTACTTTTTATGCAAGGAAATCTGATGCAATTATTGCTCAGGCTATGCCGGTATTAACTCAGGTATATCAGGAGCGTGGTGAGCAGATAGAACAAATTGTTGTTCCTTTTACTGATGGTATACGTAGTGTACAGGTTCCGGTAGGTTTGAAAAAGGCAATTGATAATGGCGGTCGTGAGGTTACCAGATCTTTTGAGAAAACAATTGTACTTGCACTTATTGATGAGTCGTGGAAAGAGCATTTACGTGAAATGGATGAGTTAAAGCAATCTGTACAGAATGCGGTATACGAACAAAAAGATCCGTTGATCATCTATAAAATGGAAGCGTTTAACTTATTTAAAAACATGTTAAATGCAGTAAATAAAGAGGTTGTTAGCTTCTTGTATAAAGGTGGAATTCCGGTACAGACAGATCCTAATGATGTAAGAGAAGCTCAGGCTCCAAGACCAGCACCAAGCAGATTGAAAATGTCTAAACCTGAATTTAATCAGGCTACAAGTTCAGCTGATGTTGCTCAGATGGAGGATACACGTGAACACGTGCCTCAGCAACCTATCCGTAAGGATACGGTAATTGGAAGAAACGAACCATGCCCTTGTGGAAGTGGTAAGAAATACAAAAACTGTCACGGTGCAGGATTGTAATTTGTAATAAAGATAAAGAATGCCGATTTTTGTAAAAAAATCGGCATTCTTTTTTTAAAGCCTTGTTCATGAAACTACTATTTGCTGCGTTATTCTGTTGTTCCTCTTTTGGTCTGTTTGCTCAAACCAGGGGTCAGGTAACTATAATTAAGGACCCAATGATAGATAGCTTAATAGCAAAACGTATTGAGTTAAATACGAAACAACCAGGGCCTGCTACTGTACCCTACAAGCCGGGGCCGGTGGTATCACAGATGGGATACAGGGTCCAGGCATTTTATGGATCAGACAGAAGACAGGTTTTTAATGAGCAATCCAGATTTAATTCACTTTACCCGGCAGTTAATACTTACATCACTTATAAAGAGCCAAATTATTATTTAAGGGTAGGAGATTTCCGGACACGCCTGGAAGCTCAGCGATTTATGAACGAACTAAGAAGTAATTTCCCTACACTATTTATATTCAGGGAAAAGATTAATGCACCTAATTTAGAATACAACGATGATCCAGAAAGATAAGATACAGGCACTTTCAAATGATATTTTTGAACAGGTTGTTGGCTACCGCCAGCACCTTCATTCAAATCCAGAACTTTCCTTTAAGGAGTTTGAAACTTCAGCATTTATTAAAAAGCATTTAACGGATTGGGGTATTCCTTTTTCTGATATGGCCAATACAGGAGTTGTAGGGATTATTAAAGGAGATCTTCCATCTGATAACATAATTGCATTGCGTGCAGATATGGACGCCTTGCCAATACTGGAAGCCAATGAGAAACCTTATACATCTAAAAATCCCGGGGTAATGCATGCTTGCGGGCACGACGTACATAGCTCTTCTTTATTAGGTAGTGCTTATATTCTGAATAGCCTAAAAGCTGAATTTGGTGGTACTATTAAGTTGATTTTTCAGCCTGCCGAGGAGGTTTTGCCAGGTGGTGCAAGTATTATGATTAAAGAGGGTGTGCTTGAGAACCCTAAACCACAATCAATAGTTGGACAGCATGTGATGCCTTTAATTGATACCGGGAAAGTAGGTTTCCGTTCAGGTATTTATATGGCATCTACTGATGAATTGTACGTAACAGTTCATGGAAAAGGTGGGCATGGTGCACAGCCACATCAAAATATAGATCCTGTATTGATCACTTCTCATATTATTATTGCATTGCAGCAGATTGTGAGCAGAAATGCAGATCCGAGATTACCTTCTGTGCTTTCTTTTGGAAAGGTACAGGCCAATGGTGCAACGAATATTATCCCTAATGAGGTGAAAATTGAAGGTACCTTTAGAACATTGAACGAAGATTGGCGCAAAGAGGCAAAACGTTTGATGAAAAAAATGGCTGAAGGAATTGCCGAAAGTATGGGCGGAAGCTGTGATTTTAGGATCATGGATGGCTATCCTTATTTGATAAACGAAGAGAAGTTAACGGCTAATGCGCGTGCTTTTGCTGAAGATTATTTGGGTAAAGAGAATGTGGTTGATCTGGATATATGGATGGCTGCAGAGGATTTCGCATATTACTCGCAGGTTACAGACGCTTGCTTTTATAGGTTAGGAACCGGAAATAAAGAAAAGGGAACTACCTATTCTGTTCATACACCTAACTTTGATATTGATGAAGATGCACTAAGGACATCTACAGGATTAATGGCTTATGTTGCGCTTAAGCAGCTAGGTAATTAATAGCACATTCCGTCATCTCGACGACAGGAGAGATCTCTTGTTTAAGCATAGTTCAAGAGATCTCTCCTGTCGTCGAGATGACGAGCGGTTAACACCCGACTACATAATTAGAATAGATGAAGAAAATACTTTTGTTAGCTGTACTAGTTGGAATTACTTTAAAAGGATTTGCTCAGGAAATAGATCGTTTTAATCCGGACACTATTAAAACCATACAGCTTGATTCGGCCGTAAATATCTCTGCCCAGAAATTTGGTGTTGAGACTTTTATTAACGCCATTATTACTGATGAAAGTTTTTATAAGGCTTTCAGGAATATGAAAAAGTATAATTTCATTGCAGAGAACAACATCTATACTTATAATAAGAAAAATAAGGTAGACGGGCGGATCTATCGCAAGATCAAACATACTAATGAAGGCCCCGAAAAGATGGTATACCTTGCCAAACAGGATACCGGAAAGGTTTACAGAAAGAATGGCAAATACCAATTGTATACACTTGAAATGTTTGACTATATCTTTATGAATGCTTACAAGACTGAATTCTCGGAAGAAGATTCAAAGGGAGGTAAAGCTGATGGTTCAAATGCAGGATATAAAGATAAATTAAAGACATTGATATTTGCTCCGGGGAAACCAATTAAGGGGTTACCTTTTATTGGTAGTAAAACAGAAATTTTTACTGCTAATATGCGACAGTATTACGATTACAGCTATTATAGCGGAACATATCTGGATTCAATTCCGGTATATCGTTTTAAAGTTACGGTGAAGAAGGATTTGAGCAACGGAACTAAAGAAGGACTGATGATAAAGGAGCTTACTACCATATTTGATAAGCGTACTTTCGAAATTCTGGGCCGTTATGTAGATATGAAATACAGCAATATGCTGTTTGATTTTAATGTGCAGATGAACATTGAAACCAGTTATTTTGGCGATGAGAAACTGCCTACGAAAATCTCTTATCAGGGGAATTGGGATTATCCTTTAAAAAAGGAAGAACGTGCCAGTTTTTTAATTGTGCATAAGGATTATCACCTTGGAAAAGGAAAGTAATTTTTTAACTTCGTAATAAGCTCTTTAAGCTTTTATTTTTAAAAGATTATAACAATGAAAACTTACTTCAAATCACTGACATTACTGTCTGCATTTCTTATGGTATTACTCTTTTCTGCTATGAATAATAAACCCAAAAAGATCATCTTCTTTGGAGATTCTATTACTCAGGCTGGCGTTGAGCCGGGTGGGTATGTTGACCTGATAAAAAAGGCGCTTGACCCGACAAAATATGAGGTTATAGGAGCCGGTATTGGCGGTAATAAAGTATACGATCTTTACCTCCGAATGGAAGAAGACGTGCTGAACAAAAAACCAAATCTGGTAGTAATTTACATTGGGGTTAATGATGTATGGCACAAGCAATCGAGCAGAACTGGAACAGATTACGATAAGTTCATCAAGTTCTATCAGGCATTGATAAATAAGATTCAGGCAAATGGCGCTAAGGTTGTTCTGTGTACTCCGGCGGTAATTGGTGAGAAAAAGAACAGCGCAAATGAGATGGATGGAGATTTAGACAAGTATTCTGGTGCGATAAGAGAACTGGCTGCTAAGAATAACCTTCCACTTTGTGATTTGAGGGCAATATTTAAAACTTATAACGCTGAGAATAATACTGAAGATAAAGACAAAGGAATTTTAACTTCTGATGGTGTGCACTTAAATGAAAAGGGCAACCAGACTTTAGCAGAAAAGCTATTGCCATTGGTAAAATAGATTTCAGCATTTTGCTGCATTTGGAAGAGAGGATAAATAATAGGGAATGATTGATCAGGATACCATAAACAAAATCACGGAAACCGCTCGTATTGAGGAGGTAGTTGGGGATTTTGTAACTCTAAAAAAGCGTGGCTCAAGTTTAATAGGAAATTGCCCATTTCATAATGAGAAAACCCCTTCGTTCCATGTATCGGTAGCTAAGGGGATTTATAAATGTTTTGGGTGCGGTAAAGGGGGCGATTCCGTTCACTTTATTATGGACCATGAAAAGTACTCCTACCCGGAGGCACTTAAATTTCTGGCCAATAAATATAATATCGAAGTAGAGGAGACTGTTCAGTCGCCTCAAAATATAGAAGCCCAGAATGCTCGCGAGAGTTTGTACATTGTTTCTGAGTACGCTGCTAATTACTTTGCGAATGAATTGTGGACAGGTGAGGATGGCAGGGCAATTGGTTTAAGCTATTTTAAGGAACGTGGTTTTAGAGAGGATATTTTAAAGAAATTCCAATTGGGCTATTCGCCCGATGCCTGGGATGCGTTGATCCAGAGCGCTGTTGGAGCTGGCCATAAAGAAGAATATCTGGAGAAGACAGGACTTGCCATCAGGAATGAT
>NZ_CAMLHF010000050.1 GCF_946479715.1 uncultured Pedobacter sp.
CAAGGTGGTGCAAGTGGTCACTACAAACAATGGGTTGAAGCCGCTATTGCCGGTAATGGCAAGCAGGAAGTAAGTTCTCCTTTTGAAATTGCAGGCCCGCTTACAGAAGCCTTATTAATGGCAAATCTTGCCATACGTGGTGTTGATGTTCAACGTAAAAACAGTGAAGGAAAAATCTCTTATCCTGGCCGTAATATCAAATTACTTTGGGATAATGACCTAATGAAGGTTACTAACCTTGATGATGTGAACCAATATGTAAAACGTGAGTATCGCAAAGGCTGGACTTTGGGCGCATAAAACATAAAGAACAATTTTAAACCACATAATGAAAAAATACATTTTCTCTGCGCTGATCTTAACAACAATAATGAGCTGCAGTAGTACAAAAAGTCAAAAAGGCACAAAAGGATTCACCAAACTATTTAATGGTGAATCCACTGCCGGATGGCATACATATGGAAAAACAACCGCCGGTAGTAAATGGAAAGTAGAAGATGGAACACTCCACTTTGATCCAAATGGCCAAAATGACGGTGGAGGTGATTTAGTGACAGATAAGGAATACAGCAATTTCCATTTAAAACTGGAATGGAAAGTAGCTCCTAAAGCTAACAGCGGTATTATTTTCTACGTACACGAAGACCCGAAATATGGTGCTACATACAGTACAGGTTTAGAAATGCAGGTGCTGGATAACGATGGTCATCCGGACGGAAAGATAACTAAGCACAGAGCGGGAGATTTGTATGATCTTGTTAAAAGTAACTCTGAACCGGTGAAACCTGTTGGAGAATGGAATACAGCTGAAGTAATTAGCAACAATGGAGCCCTCGAATTAAGATTAAATGGTGTTAAAGTAGTAACTACTACACTTTGGGATGAAAACTGGAAAAATCTTGTTTCAAAAAGCAAATTTGCTGGCTGGGAAGGATTTGGAACTTTCAAGTCAGGTAAAATAGCTCTTCAGGATCATGGAGATGCTGTTTGGTACCGTAACATTATGATTAAAGAACTATAATTTAACTTTTAAAGAATAACGAAAACCCGAATATGAATACGACTAACCGTGTTAAATTATCAATCATGATGTTCCTGGAATTTTTTATCTGGGGATCATGGTTTGTTACCTTAGGTACTTTTCTGGACAAAAACCTTTCTGCCTCAGGTTCAGAAACTGCTGCTGTTTTTTCAACCCAATCATGGGGAGCCATAGTTGCCCCTTTTATTATCGGCTTAATTGCAGATAGATTTTTCAATGCAGAAAAAATCCTTGGTGTTTTACACCTTCTTGGCGCTGCTTTGATGTATCAAATGTATACTGCGGCAGATATATCTGTTTTTTATCCATACGTATTAGGCTATATGATTCTTTATATGCCAACACTTGCTTTAGTAAATTCAGTATCCTTTAACCAAATGAAAGATCCGGAGAAAGAATTCTCTCCTATCAGGATTTGGGGAACTATCGGTTGGATTACAGCTGGACTAATCATCAGTTATGTATTCATTTGGGATTCACCAGAGGCCCTGTCTGCAGGTTTATTAAAAAATACTTTCCTTATGGCTGGTATTGCTTCATTAGGTTTAGGTTTATTTAGTTTCACACTACCTAAAACGCCACCAAAAGTAGCTGCCGGTGAAAAAGTAAAGATCGGTGATATTTTAGGCCTTGATGCTTTGAAGCTATTAAAGGATAAAAACTTTGCTATATTCTTTGTTTCTGCTATTCTAATTTGTATCCCTCTGGCATTCTATTATCAAAATGCTCACCCTTTCTTATCTAATATTGGTGTTGAAGGGCCTACAGGTAAAATGGCAATAGGACAAATTTCAGAAGCGTTATTTTTACTATTGATTCCTTTTTTCTTCAAAAAATATGGATTCAAGAAAACCATCCTTGTCGGTATGCTTGCGTGGTCTGTTAGGTACTTATTGTTTGCCTACGGAAATGCAGGAGAACTTAGCTTTATGATTCTGATTGGTATTGCATTACATGGTATTTGTTATGATTTCTTCTTTGTATCAGGACAGATCTACACCAATTCAAAAGCTGGTGAAAGATATAAAAGTGCTGCTCAGGGATTAATTACGCTAGCTACATATGGTGTGGGTATGCTTATTGGATTTGAAGTTGCGGGATGGATTACAGACACTTACAAAGGTGCCAATGGTGCTGCCGACTGGAAAATGGTATGGCTGATCCCATCTGGTATTGCATTTGTAGTTTTCCTATTATTTGCATTAACTTTCAATGATAAAAAGAAAATTGAAGACGAAGCAATTGCCCATTAATCTATTTAAACCAAATCAAAATTTAGATATTTAAAAAAATGGAATCAGAATTAAGCAGAAGATCTGCACTGAAAAATATCGTTGCCGGAACCGCCGCTTTAGGTGTTTCTGCAGCTTTGCCCGCTTTTGCTCTTGAGCCATATAAGTCAACTATGTTAAAAGGAAATGTAAATCATTCTGTTTGCCGTTGGTGCTTTGGAAGCATAGATCTTGATACTTTATGTATTGAGGCAAAAAAAATTGGTATTAAAGCAATAGACCTTGTTGGTCCTAATGATTGGGCTACTTTAAAAAAACATGGCTTATACTCTTCAATGTGCAATGGTGCAGAAATCAACATACCTGATGGCTGGAATGACCCTAAATTTCATGCAACACTGATTAAAAATTATTCGGAAATGATTCCGAAAGTTGCTGAAGCTGGCTACAAGCAATTGATCTGCTTTAGTGGAAACCGTAGAGGTAAAGACGACGAGACAGGGTTGAAAAACTGTGTTGAGGGCTTAAAACAAATACTTCCAATTGCTGAAAAGCATAATGTAGTTGTGGTTATGGAGCTGCTTAACAGCAAAGTTGACCACGGAGATTACCAGTGCGACAATACTCCATGGGGTGTTGAACTATGCAAAAGGCTAGGCTCAGAAAACTTTAAATTGCTTTATGACATCTACCACATGCAGATTGATGAAGGAAATGTAATCAGTACGATAAGGAAGAACCATCAATACATTTCCCATTATCATACTGCTGGCGTACCGGGAAGAAATGAGCTTGATGATACGCAGGAACTATTTTATCCTGCAGTTATTAAAGCTATTGTAGCAACTGGTTTCAAAGGATACCTTGCTCAGGAGTTTATTCCTAAGAATAAAGATGGCATAAAATCATTACAAGAAGCAGTAAATATTTGTGACGTATAATTCAAAAACTATGAATTCTAGAAGAAATTTTATTAAGCAGGCAGGTATTGCCGTTGCAGGTGCAGCGTTATTACCATCTTTTGCTTGCAGCAGCACCCCTGCGGCAGCCGGAGCTCACCCTATTGGGCTACAACTTTATACCTTAAGAGAATTACTACCTAAAGATGTTAAAGGGGTAATAGAAAAGGTAGCAAAAGCCGGTTACAAAGAAGTTGAAACCTATGGTTATACTGCTGATGCTGGATTTTGGGGCTTAGATGCCAAAACATTTAAAGGTTTGCTTGATGCTAATGGATTAAAAGCTCCTAGCGGCCACTTTGGTTTAGATGGCTTTATTAAAAGCGGCAATCTGGATGAAGTTAAACCTTTAATTGAAGGTGCTTTAACCTTAAATATGGAATATCTTACCTGTCCATATCTTGATGAATCATTAAGACCTGATCTTGATGCTTTTAAAAAGGTAGCAGCAAGATTAAATGAAGCAGCAGAACTGTGTGCTAAATCTGGATTACAGTTAGCATACCATAATCACGATTTTGAATTTAAAAAATACGGAGATACTACGGGATACGACATCTTGCTTCAGGAAACAGACAAGAAAAATGTTCAGTTTGAAATGGATTTATACTGGGTTGTAAGATCTGGGAACGATCCACTTGCATTATTTTCGAAGCATCCTGGCCGTTTTGTGATGTGGCATGTAAAGGATATGGATAAAGCTAACAATACCATTAATACTGAAGTAGGCACTGGAAAAATAGACTTTAAGAGCATTTATAAGCACGCTAAAGAATCAGGCCTTAAACACTTAATTGTTGAACAGGAGAATTTTTCAAAGGATCCTTTTGTAAGCATTAAGCAAAGCTTTGATTACGTAAATCGCGAACTGGTTTAAGAAGATATATCTTAACAACAAAAGGGAAGTGGTTTACAAAAATCACTTCCCTTTTTTGTTTATAAGTACCCTGGTTTGCAGAAACATTTACTTAATGCTGAAATATTTCACATCTTTGGGGACTTATTAAACATAAAACCTTTATAATTAATTAAAAACAAGTAAAAAACAATTAGAAAAAAATGAAAATTGCAGTAGTTGGCGCCACCGGTCTGGTAGGCACCGTAATGTTAAAAGTATTAGAAGAGCGTAACTTCCCGTTAACTGAATTGATCCCTGTAGCATCTGAGAAGAGTGTTGGTAAGGAAATCTCATTCAAGGGTAAGAAGTATGCTGTTGTAAATATGGAAACTGCAATTGCAATGAGACCCGACATCGCATTGTTTTCTGCAGGTGGTGGTACTTCATTAACATATGCTCCTCTTTTTGCTGAGGCTGGTACAACAGTAATCGATAATTCGTCGGCATGGCGTATGGATCCTTCAAAAAAACTGATCGTTCCTGAAGTTAACGCAAATGAATTATCTATCGATGATAAGATCATTGCAAATCCTAACTGTTCAACCATACAAATGGTAGTGGCGTTAAAACCACTTCACGATAAATATAGAATCAAACGCGTTGTGGTTTCTACCTACCAGTCTGTTACCGGTACTGGTGTAAAAGCTGTAGAACAACTAATGAATGAGCGTAAAGGTATTACTGATGGCCCTATGGCTTACGCATACCCTATTGATTTAAATGTTATTCCTCAAATTGATGTATTCACTGAAAACGGATATACAAAAGAGGAAATGAAAATGATACTTGAAACACGCAAGATCATGGGCGACGACAGCATCAGGGTTACTGCTACTACAGTACGTATCCCGGTTATGGGTGGTCACTCTGAATCAGTTAACATAGAGTTTGAGAATGATTTTGACCTTGCTGATGTAAGAGATTTGCTAACTAAAACTGAAGGAATCATTGTTGTTGATGATACAGCTAACCTTAAATACCCTATGCCTAAAGACGCTCATGAAAAAGATGAAGTATTTGTAGGAAGGATCAGACGTGATGAGTCGTTGCCAAACACATTAAACATGTGGATTGTTGCCGATAACTTGCGTAAAGGTGCTGCTACCAATGCAGTTCAGATTGCAGAGTTTCTGGTAAGAAATGAACTGATATAATACGATTTAAATAGGATCACGAAGATACTATCACGGTCGTCATCCTGACGCAGGTCAGGATCTCAGAATAGCAGGACTCATCTTTCTGTTCCGAGGTCCTGAAATAAATTCAGGATGACGACCGTTTTATGTAAATACCGATTGCCAACTTATGTTTAAAAAACCATTCTTATTTCTTTTGTTCTTTCTGAACACGGTTATCATTCTGGCCCAAACGCCTGTACAAAAATTAGAACAAGCCTTTAATAACTTGCTTGCCGACCCACAGGCAAAATATGCATTAACCTCTTTATGCGTACTGGATGCAAAAACCGGACAATCTATCTTCAGTAGAAATGAGAATATAGGCGTTGCTACTGCGTCGACATTGAAAACCATCACCTCGGCAACTGCATTTGGATTATTAGGTAAAGATTTTCAATACCAGACTACATTAGCCTATAGTGGCACCATCAATTCGGAAGGGATATTAAAAGGAAACCTGATTATTGTTGGTGGCGGAGACCCTACATTGGGTTCATGGCGATATGAAAATACTAAAGAAGGTGTGATCTTAAATCAATGGGTAAATGCCATAAAAGCTGCCGGAATTAAAAAGATCGAAGGAAAAGTTATAGGTGATGATGGTCTATGGGGAAGCCAAACAACCCCTGATGGCTGGATCTGGCAAGATATAGGCAATTACTATGGTGCAGGAGCTTCGGCACTGAGTTGGAGAGAGAATCAATTTGATCTTCATTTAAGGGCAAATAGAGCTGAGCGGACTGTAACAGTATTAAAAACCGTCCCTGAAATGCCCTACATTAAGTTTGTAAATGAATTGAAGGCGGGCGCTGAGGGCACTGGAGACAGGGTTTATGCTTATTTACCTCCTCTAGGTACTACTGCATATTTAAGAGGAAGCTGGGCTATTGGGATTTCAAAATCCGGAGTTTCGGCAGCATTGCCTGATCCTGCTTTTGATGCCGCATTTAGATTACAAGACACTTTACATCGAATAGGCATAAGCGCTACAGAAACACCCACTACAGCCAGGCAGCTGACGGCCGAACAAAAACCAATGCCGGCAGTGACCCAAAAATTAACAACAATTAGCTCGCCTACCCTTAGCGAAATTGTATACTGGTTCAATAAAAAAAGTGTGAACTTATATGGAGAACACTTGTTAAAAACCATTGCCTGGAAATCAGGAAAAGATGCTACAACACAAAACGGAGCGGCTACTGTAATTAATTACTGGTCTGCGAAAGGAATAGATAGTCGTGCTTTGAACATTTTGGATGGCAGTGGCTTATCCCCTGGCACCCGAGTAACAACCGCAGCAATGGCAAGTGTTCTTTTTCAAACTCAAAAGGAAAGCTGGTTCCCAGCTTATTATGAATCATTGCCGGAAAACAATGGAATGAAACTTAAAAGTGGAAGCATTAATGATGTTTCGGCCTATGCCGGATATTACACAGACAAGAATGGCAATAAATATATCATTGTAATTAACATAAATAACTATTCTGGTTCCGGGATCAGCAAAAAACTGTTCCGGGTTTTGGATGCCCTTAAGTAAAATTGATAAATTGCGGCAATTATGAAAAACACCTTTTACCTGCTTTGTCTAAGTCTTTTAAGTATTCCTGCCTTCGGTCAGTATGCTATTCCAAATACAGAAGCTACAACAGAAACTGTTGCGATAGTAAACAATGCACCGGATATTGCAATTATACCAGAACCGGTATCAGTTATAAAAAGTGACGGATATTTTGTGCTTCCCTCAAATGTGGTTGTACAAGCTCCGGCAATGGCAGAAATAAAGCAGGTGGTGGCTTTTTTACAGGAAAGACTTTCTATTCCTACAGGAAGTTATGTTGCTGAGGTGAGCACCCCGTCTGCAAAATCAACCATTAACCTTATTTTAAATGAAAAAGCAAATTCAGCACTAGGTAAAGAAGGTTACCAATTGTCGGTAACACCTAATCATATTACCATTAAAGCAAACAAACCTGCAGGCTTATTTTATGGAGTTCAGAGCCTTATTCAATTATTTCCTAAAGAAATTGAGAGTAAAGAAGCTGTTGAAAATATAGAGTGGAAAGCACCTTGTGTAGAAATAATAGATTATCCCCGAGTTGGATGGAGAGGCCTAATGTTTGATGTCGCCCGTCATTTTTTCACCAAAGCAGAAGTGAAACAATACATAGATGCAATGGTAAGATATAAATACAATATCCTGCATTTACACCTAACTGATGATGAGGGATGGAGGATAGAAATAAAAGGTTTACCAAAATTAACTGAAGTAGGTGCCTGGAATGTAAAAAAAGTAGGCGAATTCGGAAACTTCTTCCCTCCTGCAGCTGACGAACCCCGAAACTATGGAGGCTTTTACACCCAGGACGACATAAGAGAACTGGTACAATACGCTAAGGAGAGATTTGTAGATATAATGCCAGAAATAGATGTTCCCGGACATAGTTTAGCTGCAATTGCTTCTTATCCAGAATTATCATGCACCCCAGGTGCCGAGAACTACCGCGTGCGTTCTGGTGAGCGAATTATGGATTGGTCGAGAGGTGCACCTCCTATTGCTTTGGTAGATAATACACTTTGCCCCGCAAATGAAAAAGTGTACAGCTTTTTAGATACTGTAATTACACAGGTAGCCCAATTATTCCCTTTCGAATACATCCATATGGGTGGCGATGAAGCTCCGTTTAATTTTTGGGAAAAGAGTGATAGCATTAAAGCCTTGATGAAAAAAGAAGGTTTAAAAAATATGCATCAGGTTCAGGGCTATTTTGAAAAGCGAGTACAAAGGATTGTTGAATCAAAAGGAAAGAAATTTATGGGTTGGGATGAGATTCTGGATGGAGATATGCCGCAAAACACTACAGTGATGAGCTGGAGAGGAATGAAATATGGAATTGAAGCAGCTAAAAGAAAACACGAAGTAGTGATGAGTCCAACTACTTATGCTTACTTAGATTATATGCAGGCTGATGTGATTACAGAACCCAAGGTATACGCCTCGTTAAGATTGAGCAAATCGTATGAGTTTGATCCAATCCCAGCGGGAGTCGACAAAAAATACATTAAGGGCGGACAGGCAAACCTATGGACTGAACAAGTTTATAATATCCGTCAGGCAGAATATATGACCTGGCCCAGAGGCTTGGCAATAGCGGAGTCTGTGTGGTCGCCCATTGAAAAGAAAAACTGGAACAATTTCTTTAATCGCGTTGAGCAGCATTTTAAAAGGCTTGACATAGCTGAAACGAAATATGCCCCAAGTGTTTACGATCCTATATTTAGTGTAAGCAGATCGGCAGATAAGCAGCTTATGATTGAATTGAGTACCGAGGCACCGGGACTCGATATTTATTATAGTTTCGATAACTCATTTCCCGATCGTTTTTACCCTAAGTACACAGAAAAGCTATCCCCACCAAAAGATGCTACTACACTTAAAGTAATTACATACAAAGGAAAACAACCAGTAGGCAGAATGTTGTCTATGCCTGTTGACGAATTAAGCAGGAGATCTAGAAAATAAGATATTGAGATACTTTGTTCACATTGGCTATAATGGCTTACACTATAACGGCTGGCAAAAACAACCCGGAGTACTAAACGTACAAGGGGTACTTGAGAAAGCACTTACTCAGGTATTAAAAACCCCTGTATTTATTATCGGTTGCGGACGTACCGATGCACATGTACATGCAAGTCAGTTCTTTTTTCACATGGATATAGAACAAGCGTGGGACTTCGATCTCTTGTTCAGATTAAATAAGCTCTTGCCTGCAAATATTGCCATATTTGATATCATTGCAATGGATGGTTTGCAACATGCCCGATTTGACGCAGTACAAAGGTCATATGACTACTTTATCCACACTTATAAAGATCCTTTTCTGAGTGGTCTAAGTTCGTTCTATTTACTGGAAGGTCTCCATTTTGATAAAATGAAACAGGCGGTCGAAATACTTCCAAAGTATAAAGACTACAGATCTTTTTGTATAAGCCCTGACAAATATGAACACACCATCTGTAATGTCATGTCTGCAAATCTGGCAATAGACTCCACCGGTGATAAGTTACGCTTCCAAATCTCTTCAAATCGCTTCCTAAGCAAGATGATCAGGATTATCATGGGCCAGCTTTTAAAAATTGGGAAAGGAATTTTAAGTGTAGACGAGTTTGAAAGTTACCTGATCACAAAGCAAACTCCTGCATTAATTACACCAGCCCACCCTCAAGGATTATACCTGTCAAAAGTGACCTATCCATATTTAAATTTACCTCCCAGAACCGCTTTTTCATCTATACTTCAGAAGCAAACAGACCTTTCCTGGAAAACATTATAATATATTGATTGTTAATATCTTGCTATTGATTATTTAATCGGAATTAGTTAGCTTTAATAGACCATTATAAAATAGGAGGCATTATCATGACTGTTATTCAAAAAATCGAGCGTTGGGGCGATCTACATCATGCCAAATGGCTAGACATCATCCGTATTGCTTTAGGTATTCTCATTTTTAGTAAAGGCATTGCAATAGTTAGCAACACTGCTGTGCTTCAAGATCTATTATTACAGAATAATGTATTTGGTTTTTCTGGAATGATGGCAAGCGTAGCCGTTCACATTGTGGGATTTGTGCATCTGGTTGGAGGTCTTCTAATTGCTATAGGCCTGCTTACACGGTTTGCTTCCGTGATACAGATCCCAATACTATTGTGTGCTGTTTTTTTTGTCAACCTATCACATGGCTTTTCAGCTCTGAATTCTGAATTGTGGCTTTCAATTATTGTACTGCTGTTATTAGTTTTGTTTTGGGTTATTGGATCTGGACCGTACTCGGTAGATTACTCTATGAAAAAGAGACAAGATATTAATAGATAGATAGCTCTATTACCATTCTGCGATTCTTAGTATCTTTCGGCATATTTTATATGCATGAAAAAACTGCTGCTTGCCGGATTGCTATTATATACTTCACATAGCTTCGCGCAAAATCCTACGTTATCCTATTTCGACCTTACACGCAACGGGTTCAATGAAAAGAACGCCTTTGAAACCACAGCTTTTGTGGAACAGCATTGGCGTTTGCCTGGTAATAAGGGCTTTAATGAGAGCATTTATTATGTAGAAGGGCTATTAAAAAAAGCAGGCTTTGTAGCGGAACAAAAAGATGAATCGGAAGCCTTATTAACCTACCGGATCGAAAAACGTCAAATGAAACAAAATACATGGGATCCGGTTAATGCTACAGTAGGCATTGAAGGTGAGCATGAACCGCTATTGGAATATAGAACAAATCGCAATATGATTGCGATAAACTCTTCGTCAACCCCTATAGGAGGTATTACAGCTGAGGTGATCTATGTAAATCCAGCTGACATCAGCTCAATGGATGATAAGGACATTAAAGGTAAAATTGTATTTTCAGAAATTGGAACAGGGAGGTTATTCAATGTTGCCATCAATGCGGGGGCACTGGGAGTTTTAGGGTATGCAATGCCTGATTATACTCAACCAGAGAAACATCAAACCTCTATTCAGTTTTCTGGAATCAATAATCCAGATGGCAAGGGCTGGGCCATCAATCTTTCATATAAGGCCAAAGAGCGCTTAAAAAAAGCGATAACAAAAGGTCCCGTTAAACTAAACGTTACTGTTTCAACAAATGCTTATCCTTCAGAAGAATTAACCATAGTTGCCAACGTAAAAGGAAGCACTAAGCCCAATGAACGTTTTGTATACAGTGCTCATGTGCAGGAGCCAGGAGCAAATGACAATGCATCGGGAGTAGGTACATTAGCTGAAATGGCAAGACTTACTGCATCACTCGTAAAATCCGGTAAACTTACACCTCAAAGAACCCTAACCTTTTTATGGGGTGATGAAATTGTTTCTACCCAGCGATACATCAAAGAAAATAACGAAAGAGCAAAGGGAATTATGTGGGGAATGAGTCTGGATATGGTCGGAGAAAACACAGAGAAAACCGGAGGATCTTTCCTTATCGAAAAAATGCCAGATCCTTCAGCAATATGGACCAGGGGCACTGATAAACATTCTGAATGGGGATCTGGAGATGTTAAAGAAGGTGACCTTTTCCCTCATTACTACAATGATCTGGTCATGAAAATTTGTAATGACCAGGGCAAGCATGCAAATTGGAAAGTTAACTATAATCCGTTTGAAGGGGGTAGCGACCATACGCCTTTCTTAAAAAGCAAAATCCCAGGTTTATTAATGTGGCATTTTACCGATGTATTTTACCATACCGATAATGATCGGTTAGACAAAGTATCTGCAACAACTATGAAAAATGTAGGCATCAGTGCCTTAACTACTGCCTACACACTGGTGACTGCCGATGAGAACACAGCACTATTTACCATTAATGAAGTAAAAGCGGCGGCTTTAATTCGATTAAAAACAGAATATAACTTAAGCAAACAAGCCATTATTAGCGGGAAGTCGGCTGCCGGGGAAGAGAAGCACATCATATCAACCTGGGGAAAATACTATGCTGACGCCCTGTTAACCATTCCTTCAATCCCTGTAAAAACAGAAACGACAAGAGTAGGTTCAGCAATTAAATTTGCTGTTCTGGAAATAGAAAAACAGACCAGCCAATATTTAGATGATTTGAGATAACTCTGCCAAAGCTCTATCTGGTGTCAGGTTTATTCCATCAACACTTATGGTAGCACGCTTATAGAAGCGATTCCTTTCTACCAGTTTCGATTCGATAAAGCTAATCAGTTGCGGCTCATCCATATCCCTTATTAAAGGGCGTTTTTCTTTACCCTTCTCCAGTCTCTTGGCTAAGGCAATTGGAGACATTTCAACATACATAGTAATTCCGTTGTTATTCATCCATTCCATATTATCAAAATAGCAAGGAGCCCCTCCGCCTGTTGCAACTATAGAGTTTGCAGGGTACTTATATTCTTTCAGTAATTTACTTTCCAGCGCTCTGAAGGCATCCTCTCCATTAGCCGCAAAGTAATCCCCAATATTGGAATCTACTTCATTTTCCAGCACCTGATCAAGATCTATAAAATCATAACCTAATTTAGCGGCTAGTTTTTTACCCAGAGTACTTTTACCGCAACCCATAAATCCAATCAGGAATATCTTCATTCTTAAGCCAATTTTACCCTTGGATCAACAAAGGCATATAAAATATCTACAAAAATATTAATTACTACAAAAACAAAGGCAATAAAAAGTATAGACCCCATAACAACCGGAAAATCTGACATTTCAAGAGCAGTGACCGTAGTGCGCCCTAAACCATTATAACCAAAAATATACTCTACAAAAAAAGAACCGGCAAGCAAAGAAGCAAACCATCCCGAAATAGCAGTTATAACAGGATTTAAGGCATTTCTAAGGGCATGTTTATAAATTATTGCATTTCTGCCCAGACCCTTTGCCCTGGCAGTTCTAATGTAATCTTGTGCAAGAACATCTAACATCGCACTGCGCGTTAACTGCACAATAATAGCAAGCGGTCTTAAGCCAAGGGTTACCATTGGTAACCACAGGTTTTTCCAGGTGGTTACCTCTCCCTCAAAAGGATCGTAGCTATACAAGCTGCCAGACATATTTAATCCGGTGTAGTCGCTAAGTACAAAGCCAAAAAACCAGGCTATAATGATCCCGGCAAAAAAAGACGGTGCAGATATGCCCAAAATAGCAAAAGCATTGGCAGTCTTATCAATCCAGCTATCTTTATGAACTGCTGACAGCACCCCTAGAAAAACACCTATAATAGTAGCAAATATCATGGCTGTAAGCGCCAAAATAAAGGTATTGGGAACCGTTTCGGTAAGAATAGTAGTTACATCACGTTTAGTTTGATATGAACGGCGTAAATAAGGCCATTTAAGCGCAACAACATCATTACCAACAGAAAACAGTTTCACATAGTGGTACTTGTCCTTGGTTTCCTTATCATTATCGTGCAGCCCTAGTGGCGATAGGTCATTTAAATAAAGGAAGAATTGTACCGGTCTTGACCTATCTAAACCAAATTCTTTGCGCACAGCCTCTAAAGATTGCACATCAGAACGTTGTCCTAAAGTCATCCTTGCAGGATCCCCCGGCAATACATTAAATAATACAAACACTACTACAATTACGCCTGCCATAACGGCAAATCCATATATGAATTTTTTAAAAGCGTATTGTAACATGATTATTTAGCAAAATACATTTTAGTAAGTTCGTCAAAAGAAGGGACATTATTATAATGCCATTTATTAATAACAACCCCATTTTTTAGTAAAAGCACACCTGGGTTTGCCCTTACCATACTTTTTAAAGGCACGGCATCAGCATAAAAAACTTCACTAAACAGTTTCATTCTTTTGCTATAGGCATCTGCATCTTGTGCTGAACTGGAGGTTAACATTATAGACCTGATATTAAATTGTTCCGTTGCATTTAAAGCCAGCGCATTCAACTTGGCTATACCTTCCTCATTGGAGTCTTTTAAATTATAAGCTACAATTACCAAATTGTAATACGGGTTTTCTATTAGCTCTTTTGTATAATCTGTACCAGAAGCATCAGTTATTTGCAAATCTTTAATTTTAGGTTCATAACCTTTTTTAATCAGCTTGCTTTCCGGCTCACCAATAATTTCCCAGTTATCATCCTTCCAGATCTCTGTTTTCAGATAATCTTTATCACTCATCACCTTGGTTTCACCTGTCTCCTTATTCTTCATGTTGTACATGATTAAATACTCATCAGGCGTTGCACCTGCAGGTATTTTCATCAAATCAGGCAAGCTAGCCCCAACTTTATAAGGCAGAAAATCTAGTATTGGCAATCTGCTATAGGTAAACTGGCTAAACATTAATGAAAAAGTAAGTACAATAGCAAATAAAGCGCTTTGCCATCTGGCACTTTCAGTAACCGGGTTTATCCTATCTCTGTTTTTGAATAAGTAAATGATCATTACCAATAAAACCAGATCCTTAGAAAAGGACTGCCATGGTGTTAAAGGGATAGCATCTCCAAAGCATCCGCATGATGTTACTACTTTAAATGCTGCCGAAACAAAGGTTAGAAATGTAAAGAAAATAATAACTACCAATAACCCGGTAGTAACCTGCTTTCGCCAAAAACCAAAAAGTAATAAGGCCCCCAGTACAATTTCAAATACACAAAGCAATATGGCAATTCCAGTAGCCATACCACTAAGAAATGGCATATGGAACACTTCAAAGTACTCTTGCAATTTATAACCAAATCCAAGCGGATCATTGGCTTTTATTAACCCTGAAAATATAAAGAGGATACCAACAAATATCCTTGAAAAGTTTAATGCAGCTTTCTTCATTGTTTACCAGCTATTTTACGCCCAACTTAATTAAAGCAAAAACAGCATAATTTAACATATCCTGATAATTTGCATTTACACCTTCGGAGGCCAGGGTATGCCCCGAATTGTCTTCTATTTGTTTTACCCTTAAAATTTTCATTAAAATCAGATCTGTTAAAGAGCTAATGCGCATGTCTCTCCAGGCTTCACCATAATCGTGATTTTTGGCAAACATAAGTTCTTTGGTTCCATTTACCTTCTCATCAAAAAGCTTCTCTACTCTTTCTACCCCAAGCTCATATGGATCATCTTCTCCAAGTTCAAGTTGCATCATGGCAATTGCACAATAATTAATAATCCCTATATACTCAGAAATGACGTCTTCTCCGACTTTAGATACTTTCTTTTCTTCGAGCGTTCGGATTCGCTGTGCTTTAATGAAGATCTGGTCTGTTATAGAAGCCGGCCTTAAGATCCGCCATGCTGTTCCATAGTCGTTTGTTTTCTTTAAAAAAAGCGATTTGCAAACCGCTATTACTGAGTCAAATTCTTGTGAAGTGTTTGTTGCCAAAACGATTAAAATAATAAGTTTACATCCGTTTTAATACAGTATCCTAATTGAGTAAAATCATTTAAAGATTTTATCTAAGTTTGTATTCAAACAATGGCTAAAGATACATTTTTAAACCGAAAGACTACACTAAACGTCAAAGGCAAACTGACGGATATCAGTGCCCCATGTGTAATGGGCATCCTAAATCTGACCCCAGACTCCTTTTATAATAACAGCAGAGCTGGCTCTTTAGACGATGCATTACAAAGAACAGAAGCCTTTCTGAAAGATGGAGCTAAGTTTATAGATATAGGGGCATACTCCTCTCGTCCGGGTGCAGCAGAAGTGAGTCCGGATGAAGAGTTAAAAAGGATAGTTCCGGTTGTAGAGGCTATCACAAAAAAGTTACCTGAGGCAATCATTTCTATAGACACTTTTAGAGCAAGGGTAGCAAAAGAAAGCATTGAGGCCGGCGCTCATATCATAAATGATATCGCTTCGGGCGACATGGACGAAACCATGTTTGAAACAGTTGCTGCGCTTCAGGTTCCATACATTATGATGCACATGAAGGGAACGCCACAAACCATGCAACACCAAACAGAATACAAGGATCTTACGTTAGACATAACTGATTATTTCTCTCATAAAATTGCTACATTACAGAAACTAGGAGCAAAAGATATCATTTTAGATCCCGGGTTCGGTTTTGCAAAAACTTTAGACCAGAATTATCAGCTGCTAAATCAACTTCAGGACTTTAACATTTTTGAGCTTCCCTTACTTGTGGGCTTTTCCAGAAAATCTATGATCTATAAATTTCTGGGTTTAACCCCGCAAGAGGCCCTTAACGGAACGTCAGTATTGAATACTATAGCGCTATTAAAAGGGGCAAGCATTTTACGTGTGCATGATGTAAAAGCTGCAGTTGAGTGTATAGCTTTAGTTCAAAAGACGCAGCAAAAATAAAAATCCATAACTTGGCAGTGATGAAAGGCTTAGAATTTGATTTCTTAAAGGTAACAGTTACAGATGCGGTAGACATTATTCTTGTCGCTTTAATTATCTATTACATCTACAACCTGATTAAGAACACCCTCGCAGTAAACCTGTTGTTAGGTATGGTAATCATACTGGTAATACATTGGGTGGTAGATGCATTAAAGATGAACTTGCTATCTACCATTATTAACCAATTCATGAGCGTAGGGATAATTGCCCTGATTGTTATCTTCCAGCCGGAGATCAGGCGTTTCTTATTACTCATCGGAAAAAACACTTTTCTACAGCAAAACAAAGCCTGGTGGGGTTACTTGTTTGGAAGTAAAAACATTGAACGCGACAACTTAGTAAGGATAAAACCCATCATTGATGCTTGCAAAAGCATGAAAAAATCCAGAACAGGAGCGTTAATTGTATTTGTAAAGTTTTACGATGATCAGCTTTTTGCTAACAGCTGTGAGTTAATAGATTCAAAAATATCAAAACGTTTGCTGGAAAGTATCTTTCAAAAATATAGCCCACTCCATGATGGAGCCGTTGTTATTGCTGAAAATAAGATCAAAAGCGCAAGCTGTATTCTGCCCTTAACGGATAACGATAAGTTACCACCTCAGTTTGGTCTTCGTCACCGAGCCGGAATTGGCGTATCGGAAACTACGGATGCTGTTGCAGTAATAGTATCTGAAGAAACCGGAGAAATTGCCTATGCTAAACAAGGCCGTGTAAGAATGAACGTATCTTTTGGGGAGTTGGAGAAACTTCTAAATAAAGATTTTTAAATTAAGTGATCTGTTCATGGGCTGGAAGAAATTGCGCTAAAGGGCGCTAGTGGTTCTCAGGCCCCATCTCAGACACTGAATTTAAGGGAAATAGCATGATGGCAATACTGCGCTGTTGCTTTTCGCAACAGATGCCAGACTTAGCGAAGAACGGTTATTTTTCTTCCTTTAATTTTAAACCTTACAAAACCTGTATTCTCTAAAGATTTTAAAGTTGAGGAGATGTTATCAAACCTTGAAACAGATAAACTAAATAATTCTTTACGTGCATTTTCGTTGGCGTAAATTATTTCAACATTGTACCATCTGCAAATACTTTTCATTATAGTTTCCAGGCTTTCATCTTCAAATAAGAAGAGCCCGTTTTTCCATGCAACTGCTTCCTTGGTATTTGCAGGAATGATTTCCAAATTGCCTTTTTTATTTATAGACTGCTGGCCTGACTTTATGATATTGTCGGAATTAATTTTACCCATTCCCTCCAACAGGGTAGTTTTTATGGCCTCATCATTAGGATAACTACTGATGTTAAATCGCGCAGTCTCAACCTCTATACGCTGTTTTCCAGAAAACACTACAAATGGCGTATTAACTTTGGCCTCACCCCCTGCCCCATTTGGCTTCGCGGCAATCTGAGCAACCTCAAAATAAGCCTCTCCCCTTAGTTCTACTTTACGCGCTGCGCCCGGATCAAATGATGCCGGATAAGTTAATTTAGAGGCTGCATTTAACCATACCTTAGTGCCGTCTGGTAAACGAACCTGATATTGGCCGCCTAAGGGAGTCTCAAGATTATTAACACCTACATTTTTAACCGTATCAGAATTAAGCGCACTTTCATGAACAGCATAAGTAATTTGCCCGCTGCCAGTTCTTACAATACTTGCCCCAGACTCCTCAGCCAGAATTCCATTTGGTGCTTCATCAAGACTGATCTTTTTACCGCTTGCCAAAGTTAATATTGCCCTGCTACTGCCTGCATGGATGTCTCTCTTAGCAAACCTGTTTTCTTTTAAGGGTTTTGGGTGATGATTATAAAAAATTGCTCCAATCGCACACGCTATTAACGCCAAACAGGCTATTGCTAAATATCTAAATGCCCATCTGTCGTAAAATATTGGTTTCTTTTCTGGTTCTTCACTCATTTTTACACTTCCTTTTCAGTTTTAATTAAATTTTATCTTAATGAACCGGGGCCTGTACAATTGAGGATCCGTTTCAAGATCTTTAAAGAAATCAAAAGAATTAACATTATAACTAACCAAAAGTTCTCCTTTTTCAGATAAACTTGGATGAGCTTTAGCATTATAAGAGAAATAGCTTTTCTTTATTAACGCATCAGAGCTATCCCACAATTTTATTATCGGCCCAAAAGGCCCGATAGGGCTTTTCCCTAAACGCATCCCTACTGCTCTTCCCATGCCACCCTGCTGAAAAATCAAAGCATATCTCCCATCCGGCAATACCGATAAGCTAAGCTCATTTGAAACCTGATCTGTTATCGCTTCGGCCTTCTTAATATCAGCATTCCATGTAGCTCCATCCCAGAAATTCCACTTAGCGTAATCATCAAATTCTTTAGGCTTTACCCTTGCCACCAGCAATTTTTTGGCCATCCCTTTTACACCATAAACGTAAATATATCCGTCAGGTTTAGGTGCACCGGCTTTGGCTGTATTTACAAATATACCCGCGCCAAACGAGCCCATTTCCTTTTCAGTTTCATTACTACTTAAATAAAATGGGGTATCTTTCTGTTCAAAGGTTTTATAGGGAGGTTCTTCTTTTTCTGCTATTTTGATTAATGTATTACCTACCTCTGAAAAGCCGAAGGCACCATCACTAACCTGTTTCACCCTGTAACCAAAAATATAGATGGCATTGTTTTGCTCCTGATTTACAAAACCATCTCCAAGCCAATAATAATCTGTAGGGCCTGTTAGTGGAGTTTTTGGTACAAATACAGTTTCTGGGTTATCGTTCTTATCGTTTTTCCAAAAAAAAGTTATGTTCTCTTTTACAGGTCTTATGCCTTTTAATATTGCCACACTATTATGAGTCATTTTAGCTCCGGGTTCCATTTTATCATCTTTAATGTTCCCGATCATACTATCGCTAAAAATAAAGAGTGTTTTCTTAGCTTCTGGTTTACCTGATTCTATCCCATTTAATGGAATGGTATAAATGCCATCACCGCCAAACCATCCATTATTTCTTGCAAATAAATTTGTCCACTCTGGGGCCTCAGTTGCCGTAAATTTTATATCCGTCAAATTCTGGGCATCAGCACTTGTAAAAGAGCCAGCAAGGCAGCATAACAAAACTATTTTTTTTATGCCTGATGTAAATTTAAGTCTATTCATCAGGCATAAATATATTAAAAGTATTATAGATGCTTCTCTAATTTATCTGCTATATGTATATTAAGCTGTCAATTATTAATATTGTGTCGATGAAAATTCAGTTACCCTTTTCGAGTGTATTTATTAGGAGAATCACCTTATGTGCGTTTCTTTTAGCAAGTGCCCTAAGTTCATTCTCCCAGGATCAGAAACCAATTAAATTTACGCTTCTGCTCAACAAAACAGTACAACAAATACATAACATTGGCGGGTCTGGCTGCTGGTATACAGAGGAAATTGGCAAGCAATGGCCATTGGCCGAAAAGCAACATATTGCCGAATTGTTATTTAGCAGGGAAATCGGAAAAGATGGTCGCCCAAAAGGTATCGGCCTATCTGCATGGCGGTTTAACATCGGCGGGGGAACTGCTGAACAAGGCGACAGCAGTGGAATTGCTGACCCCTCGCGCAGGATCGAGTGTTTTTTATCTCCGGATGGGACTTACGACTGGAGCAAACAACAAGGCTACACCTGGATGTTACAGCAGGCAAAAAATTATGGAGTAAAAGACCTGATCGCGTTTGTAAACAGCCCTCCAGTACAATTTAACAAGAATGGTCGTGGCTACAAGTCGCAAAAAGATGGCTCTACAAATTTAAAGCCCGATAAATATGATGCTTATGCAAACTTCCTGACCCAAGTAATAAGACATTATGATAAAAAGGGGCTTCATTTTAACTACATAAGCCCAATAAATGAGCCCCAATGGGATTGGCTAAAGGAATCTAATCAGGAAGGTAGCCCGTGGACAAATGAAGAAATGTTTCAAACCATTAAATCTTTAAATATCAGCTTAGCAAAGCAAAAGCTTAGTACAAAGATCCTAACAACCGAAGCTGGCCAACTTGATTATTTATATGCAGAAAAGGGGCGTACATCACGCCAGATAGACAGCTTCTGGAACCCCAAAAGCCCTTTATACATAGGTAATTTTAGCAATAGCACAAAGTTTGTTGAAGGCCACGGGTATTTTACAGAAAACAGTGACAGTACGCTAATAAACACAAGAAGATCTTTAAGAGATACTTTAAAGAAATATAACGGTCTGGAATATTGGCAATCAGAATACTCTATGCTTGGCAATGGTTATAAAGATAAAATCGCAGGCAAGCCAAGCGAGATGGATCATGCATTGTTCCTTGCAAAGGTAATTAACCACGATTTTACTGTGGGTGATGCTTCTGCCTGGCACTTCTGGAATGCATACGAACCGGGAAGCCAATTAAACCCTCGTTACTTTCTTATTGCATTAAATCCTCAAAGAGCAAGCAAACCTGAAAGCAAGTACACCATCACTAAAAATCTGTGGGCGTTAGGTCATTACAGTCTTTTTATCCGCCCGGGCATGGTTCGTATAGAAACACAAAGAAATGATGGCTTAAATGACCTGGAGGTTGCCCAGCAGGTTATGGTTTCTGCATTTAAAGACCCGAAGGGGAAAAACCTGGTAATAAATGTAATTAACTACACAGGTGAAACTAAAAAAACTGATTTTGTATTGAAGGGGCTACTTAAAGATGAGGCTTTAAAGCTTAAAAAGCATTATGTAACTTCTGAAAAGAAGGACGACAATATTCGTCCTTATCCAACTGGGGATACATCTTTACCTCCCCGTTCAATAAGCACTTTTGTGTTCTCTGCTCTTTAAATAATATTAAACGCAAAAAGAGGGAGCCTGAAAATATCAGACTCCCTCTTTTTATATTTTTTATTTCTAGCAGTACTGCTCAAAAGCACCAATAAGGCTATCGGCAATCATTTGCGCTGGGCGGCCCTCAATTTGATGACGCTCAATCATATGAACTAATTTGCCATCTTTAAATAAAGCCATTGAAGGTGATGATGGAGGAAAAGGCAACATATAACCTCTAGCTCTGTCAACTGCTTCTTTTTCCATACCAGCAAAAACCGTTACCAATTTTGTAGGGTGTTTTTCATTTGCTGCGGCTAATTTTGCTGCCGGACGCGCGTTTGCAGCTGCACAACCACATACCGAGTTCACTACTACAAACACAGTTCCTTCGCTTGTAATTGCGCTATCAACTGCTTCAGCAGTTTTTAATTCTTCAAAACCTACGGTTGTAAGTTCAGCACGCATTGGTTCAACTAAATATTCTGGATACATATGCTTAATATTTTTATAAATTTTCTTTCTTAAGTACACAAAGGTACTGCACCTGCAACTAGCATCAAAGCATTGGCGATAAGACCAATATAGTTTTGACCTTTAAATTACTTTGTATAATTCAAAAACAAGCGTTCTCTTCTGTTATATCATCATTTCTTAGCCTTGGCCTTCTTTCCAAACTGTCTGGGATAGTAGGAAATTGTGGTCATAAAATATTGTGTCAATACGTTTTGCCTACCTATAGTAAAACTATTTGCATCACCATAGTTAATTACGCTGGTGTTCTGCCTTAGTAAATCGAGGGCAGCAAATTTGACCTCAGCATTATTACCCTTAAGGAAGCGACAAACCAGGTTCGCATTCCAGATGGTATAAACAATGTCTTTAGAATTCGATGAAGAACTGTTGTTGTTACTGATATTGCTATTCAACGTCAACTTCTTGGTGATGTTGTAGCTAGCCGTCAATGTGGTGCCAACGTTCTTTCCGCTATATTGGGTATTAAAGGCCTCTTGTTTGGATTTGTAGGTAGTCCACGATTGGCTAAGCGCCACCGCCAAATAACTCTTATACGTATAATTAACACTACCGCTATAATACGTATTTAAATTACTCGAATAAGTAAATACACTATTGGTATATCCAGGGTTTCTCGCTGTATTGAAGTTTCCATATAAACTGAACTGAAATTCCGATGTTTTAAGCTTTAAAGCCTTCCTGATGCCCGCTTCGCCATTTAAATATTTATTCCCGTCTGCATTGATCATATACACAGTACGCCTGTTCTGCTCGTCAATCAAAAGACTGTCTACAATATTGTTAGCAACCAACCCTGCCCTTAGTGTGAAGTTGTAATTAAGCGTATTTTTACTATGTTGATCATCGCTGTAAAAGCTAAATGACAATTCACGCTGTACCGATTCTTTCAGGTTAATATTGCCTCTTCTAAGATTGTATACGTCGGTGCTGTCGGTTAGTGGAGCAAGCTGATTGATATTAGGTATCTTCAAAGTTGTTCTGTACTCAAGAGAGTAGTTCCTCGAGGTTTCCCCATATTGATTATTGTAAAAACTAATCTCTGCGTCAGGGGCAAACTGGCTGTAGTTGCGTTTTAAGTTTTGGAAAGACCTGTCCGATTTATTATCCTGGCTAATTAATAGCGCTTTAGGATGAAACGTGAGCGACAAGGACTTGTAATAACGGTTGGACATGCTTTTCGAGAAGGATCTTCTTATTCTCAATCCAGGCGTTTCCTCAATAACATTCGTAGTTATTTGATTATTTAAATAGGCGTTAGTCCGGTATACGTTATTTATGGTATCCAAATCCTGCACCTTGTTATCATTTTTATCAGAGTTAAGCAGTAACCTGTTCGTTAAATCAAAGCTCATACGTGAGTATTTTTTGTTTCCAAAAATCAGCCCCTTTACATCCTGTATAGTTAAATTGAGTTCCTGCCTAAACCCTTCCGCAAGAGTGTTGTACTTTCTGTTAAATTTCTGATTAGCTGCAGTACCAGTAAATGATTTAAACTCAGTCAGATTCAGGCGTTCACTTTGATTATTGTAGGTATTCAAATTATAGCTGGCATCGAAACCCCTAAACCGCATTGTTTGTGTAATGATATATGGAGAATACCTGTACTGACCACCAAACCTAAAACTCTTATTGTTGTAATTTCCGGTATTCATTGAATTATTTGTACTGGTTAGCACATCCTGCAAATTAGTAGCCGTACGAAAAGTCTGATCTACATTATCACCCCGATTAAAGTTTACTTCCTGGGAGAAATTCAAATTATGCCCCTTTTTAGTGTACTCGTAATTCGAATCAAATCGCTGCGTGGTATTAGAAGATTGATTGTTTGTAATGCTGCTCTCAATTACCTTATCTGTACTGTTAACAGAGGTAGTTGTCTTAGCATCAGCTAGATAATTGGTGTTCTTGTCTTGTAAAAAGTAATTGGATTTTAGGGTATTTCTTAACTCCCAAGTGGGCTTTTCTATAAAATTGTAGGTAAAATTTGCCCCGAGTGCACTGGGTCTTGTTATCCCTTCAGCCCTAAAATCAGGCTGATATTCTACATTGGTGCCAACCCCCTTAAAAGTACTGTTAGATTGGAGATCGCGCGTATTATCGGCAATCTTGTTAATATTGTTTATGGCGCCAACAACGGCAAGTTGCATCTTGGGCGTAAACATATTGATACTGGCATCCGTTTCAAAACGCTTATCTGTTCCATAACCTGCACCAATCTTACCAAAAAAGCCAACATCCTTGCCTTTTTTTAGTTTAATGTTCATCTCCAGCGTAGAATCTGCAGGATTGGTACTTTGCTGACTCCTTGATTTGTTGTACACCTGTATTTTCTGGACCGCGTTTTTAGCCAGATTTTGCGTAGCCTGCTTCATATCACCACCAAAAAAGGACTTTCCATTTACCAATAAGCTTTTAACCTCCTTACCGTTTACAGTAATCTGTCCGTCTCCCCACAAGGTGATGTTGGGTATCTGCCTAAGCAAATCCTCAACCACAGCATTACTATCTAATTTAAAAGCCGCAGCATTAAACTCTAACGTATCACCATTCATACTAATCGGGGGCACAGTGATCACTACATCGTCAAGCGTGATGTCTCTTCGATTGGCAACAATGGTCTGGAGGTCGATGGTATTCTTATCGGCAGGTATCGTAAATGTCTTTCTGGAAGTATAGTAACCTACATTGTTAATATCCAGCCTTAGAAGAACATTTACAGGCAGGTTTTTAAAGCTAAATTCCCCATAATTATTGGTTACCTGATAGCTTAACAAGGAGCTATCGGCCGATTTATAGATAGATACGGTAGCAGATTTTAGCACATAGTTCTGTGCTGTATCTCTCACAATACCCTTTGCAGTTCCTGGATTTACAGAAGTAGCTTGCTGTGCATTAAGCGTAAAGCAGGCAATACTGAGCAGAAATGCCAGCGTTATGGTATTTAATTTGAACATGGAGCGTTAGAATTTTTTTGGTTTAAGCTGGATAATTATCGGGTTACTTTTCTTGTTTTGTGTTTTAAAGTACTCGGTTAAAGCAGCATTATACTTTCTGTTTTTATCCTCATTCTGTTCCTTCGCAGTAAAGAGCGTTAGGGAAGAATAGCTGGTGTAAAAACATTCAGGAGTAACGATATGAAAGCCTTTGTTTGTAAAATCATATTGAGATGCCAAATCCGTAATCGGCAAAAACTGAGAGGTAGAATCAGGCTCTATATCTGCAATAGATGTCAGCTCAGCTGTTTTTAAGTTATAGATAAAAGCTCTTTTCTCATCCCGGCTCCAATTCCAGTTCCTGACCTGGAAATAAAGGTTATTAAAATGCAGGTAGCTGTTAGTTAAATCATAAAAAACATCCCTGTTTTTCTCATAATAATCATAACCCTTCCCTTTATAGATTGGGTTGGTATCATAATCCATGGGAAGAGAGTTTGAGGCTGGAAACAAGATCCTGTAAGCCAAAGAAAGCTTTTTAGCCGTTAATTTGTAAATGTTATAATAGAAATTCTTTATAAAAAGATACTCATCCGGATTACCATAATCATATACGCGGCCACCATGCCAACGCTCATCGCCCTTGTGATCAGCCGTCCGGTAAGGGAAATAACTTTCTACCCTCTTGCCATCCTTCAAAATGCTTACGTTATAGTAGACGCTGTCTTTACCACTTTCCTCCAGAAAAGCCTGGTCTATAACCGTACCATCACTAAATTTCTTATAATTGGTATAGTCTTTCTGTTTATCCTTAACAATAGGTACTTTCTTTACCAGCTTGGCAGTTAAATCAAAATAATAAATTTGTTTACCTGACGAAATCTCAATCAGCGATTGACCATCTTCCTTTTTAATATTAAAGCCATAGAAACTCTGATCTTTAACTTTAGGATCTTTCTCTATTTTATTGGCATTGATCTTCGCAATATATTTTCCCGTTTTAGTAAAAATCAATACTGCTTTGGTTTCCCAATCGTAAATAACATAATTGTCGCCGGCGATTTTCAGCGAATTTATAGAACCAAACAGACTTTCCTTGGTGGTTTCTAATGGGGTGAAGATAACTTCGTCGAAGAACTGAGATACAGTCGCACCGCGTGCGCTGTTGGGGTCAATCCTGAGCGTCACCATTCCTGTACTATCAATTTTGCTTGCTTGGGCCATAGTATGGCCATAGGAGAAAATGCAGATTATTAAACTGCTGAGAGCGAATTTTAACATAAAGGCGTCATTTGGTTCCTTAAATATATTAATTTTCAGAAGACAAATGATTTTATGTGATGCCTAGCCTCCATTTTTAACAATAATTAACTTTAAAACCATGAAATAAAAATATCTACCCTGTTAACTTGTTTGTTTCACCCGAACCTATATATATTAGTCAAAACAAAATATGTATGTAACAGACTAATATTATATTTTTGCGAAATCTTCAAAATATTTGAAGCATTTAGCACTAGGAATCTCGTCTTTGAAACGTAGGAATTTTAAACGACACGAGAGGTAAGTGTAAAAGTGCTCACGCTGAAAGCGTGGGCTCTGCTTATCTGTGTCAAGGCCTCCTACGGCCTCAAAGACAGTGAGTGGAGTTCCACGCTTTTTGCGTTAGAGAGATTTAAAATCCCCCACTTTCTGATTCCATATAATATCAGCCATGATCATTAAATATGGAGGTACGCATAACAATTCTTTACGCACTAATCCTTTGCCCACCAGATTGAGCATGGTGTAGAAATCTTTGTGAGAAATTGAAGGTTTACACAATGTTTATACAATGCTTACACAATTATTACACATTGCATATGCAATTGTGAATTGTTTAAATCATGTATAAGAACTGCATCATAAAACCTCAGGCTCGATATTAACTATTCCATACTAAAAAAACGAATCAAATTATCGTAATGGCTGCGCTTTGCCTAAAAATTAAGCACTAAAAAATGAAAATATCCAAACCAACCTTCGTAATGGCCACAATATGTTTAAACTTTAGTTATGGACCATCCAAAGCAGAATCACCAATACATAATCAGTTCCAACTCTATCGATATAGTTTTTTAGAATTTAAGTCTGGCCATACACCAAGCCACCGGGTCAAAAAACACAGCAGGGGTAAAACCATTACTGTTATTAACTACACGATTGAACAACTCTTCGCCATAGCCTATGGAGCAGGAACTTCCATTAACCAGGAACAGACTATTATTGATGTAATAGATCGTAAAAAGCTGCAGGAAATGAGATGCTACAAACTATTCGTACCACAACAGCAAATTGATAATTTCTACAGCATTATGCAGCAAAACCTGAATATGGAATTTTCTGAATATAAAATAAAAATAGAGCCTATTGGTAATGAAAAATACATGATCATAACAGATCAACGATAGTTCATTTTTTGTTGCAATAAATAAACATAAATAGTCGTAAATTTGCAGGCTGTATATTAGAAACTTAATAAATAAACATATGTCATCAGTAGAGACAACTTACGTTCCTTACAAAGTTAAGGACATTTCACTGGCAGAATGGGGCCGCAAAGAAATTGAACTGGCAGAAGCAGAAATGCCTGGTTTAATGTCATTACGCGAAGAATTTGGTCCTTCTCAACCATTAAAAGGCGCACGCATTGCAGGCTGCCTTCACATGACCATCCAAACTGCAGTTTTAATTGAAACACTAGTTGCATTAGGTGCTGAAGTTACCTGGTCATCTTGTAATATATTTTCAACTCAGGATCATGCTGCTGCTGCTATTGCTGCTGCAGGTATTCAGGTATATGCCTGGAAAGGTTTAGATGAAGCTAGCTTTGACTGGTGCATCGAGCAAACTTTACATTTCGGCCCTGAGCGTCAGCCATTAAACATGATCTTAGATGATGGTGGCGACTTAACCAATATGGTTTTCGATAAATTCCCTGAGCTTATCGCTAACATCAAAGGTTTATCTGAAGAAACTACTACCGGTGTTCACCGCTTATATGAGCGCATGAAAAACGGAACATTGCATTTACCTGCAATCAACGTAAACGATTCAGTTACCAAATCTAAATTTGACAACAAATACGGTTGTCGTGAATCATTAGTAGATGCAATCCGTCGTGCTACTGATATCATGATGGCTGGTAAAGTAGCTGTTGTTGCAGGTTACGGTGATGTTGGTAAAGGTTCTGCTGAATCTTTAAGCTCACAAGGTGTACGTGTAATCGTTTCTGAAATTGACCCGATCTGTGCGTTACAAGCTGCAATGGAAGGTTATGAAGTTAAGAAATTTGCTACCGCAGTTAAGGAAGCTGATATTATTGTAACTACAACCGGCAACTGCGATATCGTTCGTGCTGAGCATTTCAAAAGCATGAAAGATAAAGCGATCGTTTGTAACATTGGTCACTTTGATAACGAAATTGATGTTGCCTGGTTAAACAAAAACTATGGCGCTACTAAAGTAGAGATCAAACCTCAGGTTGATAAATATACTATTGATGGAAAAGACATCATTCTGTTGGCCGAAGGTCGTTTAGTAAACTTAGGCTGTGCAACTGGTCACCCAAGTTTTGTAATGTCTAATTCATTCACTAACCAAACTTTGGCTCAATTAGAATTATGGATCAATACAGATCAGTATGAGAACAAAGTTTATGTGTTGCCTAAGCATTTGGACGAAAAAGTAGCTCGTTTACACCTGGCTAAAATCGGTGTTGAACTTGATGTTTTAGATGCACATCAGGCAGAATACATTGGTGTTCCGGTTGAAGGTCCATTTAAACCAGATACTTACAGATACTAATCACTCGATATATATAAAAAGGGGGAAATTACATTAGTAATTTCCCCCTTTTTATTATCAGGCATATCCATTATTTCTGTTGAAACTCATCTTCAACACTTTCTCTCAAATCATACATCATCCATTGTTTGCCTTGAATGTCTTTTTGCTTATTCTTAAGGAGTTTAATAAAATCCTGAACCCCCAATGGTTCATTTCCATTTCCATGAATTAAAACTATACTCCCTGAGTTGGCAGGCTGACCTTTTGCAAGCCATGCATCACTCCCAACAGGAATAATTCCATAAGAAAGTACACGTTTTACCACTTCTGTATCTGATACAAGCCCCGGAAAACGAAAGAAAACAGAGGGTAACATTCCGTGTTGTAACATGGCCAATTCGGTGCCCAATACTTCAAAATTCAAATCTGTACCAGGCTCCAATAAAAAATTAGTTTTAAGAGGAGCCTTAGAACTTACATGATGATTGTAAGAATGGTTTATCCACGTAACCTTTATATCGTTTGATTTCTCAAGCTCTTTAAGCCAATTCAAATCGTTGGAATGCGTAAGCATCCATCGGCCGGTAATTGATATTGCAATTGGAACAGGCTTCTCCGTTTTCTGAAATTCTGAAATGAGTGAAGTAAAGATAATTCTATCGAGCGCTTTATGTGAGGGGCACAAATCAATTGTTAAAGTTATTCCCTTTTCCTTTTGGAAACCATGTATAATTCCTGCATCCTGTAAGCTACTAGACAACTGCCTTGCCGATGAAACTGTCTTAGCATAGGGTGTATTTCCAAAATAAGTAAGTGCTTCCTCTAGTTCCATTTCTTTCACTGTAACTGTGGCGGCTGGAAAGATCGGAAGAGCACACGTCTGAACTCCAGTCACTACCACAGATCTC
>NZ_CAMLHF010000051.1 GCF_946479715.1 uncultured Pedobacter sp.
GACCACCGAGATCTACACTCTTTCCCTACACGACGCTCTTCCGATCTGAATTACTAAGGAATATCATGATGGTGATACCTGGTTTACGCAAAGTAAAGACGGAAAAACCAAATATGCATTAACCTGCCTTAAAGATAAAACTCCTGAATATGTAGTGTGGAATGGTAATATTCCAGCTAAAGGAACAGCAGTTCAATTAATTCAAACCGGTCAGAAACTTAAATGGGAAAATAAGGGAACTACTGTAAAGGTATGGTTGCCAAAAAATATCCAGAAAGATCTACCGGCATTAGCATTTTCTTTTAAAGGGGCTTTATAGCCCCTCTATTTCCAATTTTTTAGCGAGTTCGTTCAAATCATTAACAACCACGTCAATTAACGGAATGCCGTTAATTCTACGCTCTTGTTCATAAGCAAATTCCGGTTCTCCCGGAATAATTACTTTTTTATCCGGATCAACAGTTTTAGCGCTTTTAAAGCGTTCAATCCAATTGTCAAGATGATCTTTAAAATCCTGTGCCGGCCTAAAACCATCAACCCTCATCGCACCAAGAAAATGGCCAATACCTTCTCCAACAGGGTCAGTAGGGGGCTCTAAAAAAGCAACAAATGGAGGTACCCAAGGGCCATAATTAGCACCAGACAATACTGCCGATAAAATATCCACAGTAGCACTTAAACCATAACCTTTATGACTTCCGTGATCTTTGTCGCTACCAAGAGGCAACAAAGAACCACCTTCTTTTAATTGATGAGGATTTGTAGAAGTATTACCCGAAGCGTCCTGTACCCATCCTTCAGGAATAGGCTGATTCGCTCTTTGAGCAATCTCCAGTTTTCCATTTGCTGCTGCTGCGGTGGCCATATCAATTATAACGGGAGGATATTTGCCTGCAGGAAAAGCATAACACATAGGGTTGGTACCTAGCAAACGTTCATTGGCATAAGTAGGTGCAACAAGAGGGCTTGCATTAGTCATGCTAATCCCAATCATTTCCTGTTCAACTGCCATTAACGAATGATAGCCTGCAATACCAAAATGGTTTGAATTTTTAACAGCAACCCATCCACTGCCATAAATACGTGCTTTTTCAATTGCTACTTTCATTGCAAAAGGAGCAACTACCAGACCTAAACCGCCATCGCCATCAACTGTGGCAGTTGTAGCCGTTTCATGAACAATTTTTATTGCCGGATTCGCATTTATTCGCTGCTTTTCCCATAAGCGAACATAGCCGCTTAAACGCGCTACACCATGAGAATCAATGCCTCTTAAATCAGATTTTAACAGTACATCAGCTGCTAACTGTGCATCCGTTAATGGGCATCCCATTTTTAGAAATACATTCTCTGTAAACTGGCGTAATTTGGTTTCTGTAAAAGTGTAAAAGGTCATTGGATTTTTTAAGCAAAAAGTACTGTAAACTGATGGTCTAAAGGTTTAAAGTTGGTAATCAATGATTCAATAAAATCATCACCGTAAAGTACAATCATTGGTGCAATGTTAAGTACCCTTTCCTGTAGCACACCCGAAGGGAATAGTTTTTCTTTAAGATTATCTATTTGAGAGAATGAAGTAACATGCTTTCGTTTTTCGGCTCTTAACATCTTTTTCTCCAGCGTAGAGATTAATTTTAAGGCTTTTGTTTTTGCAGCATCTGCAGATTGCGAAAGGCTTTTGTCTATTTTATAAGCATTGAGCTTTATTTGATCAAAAACAGCTCTTATCGATCGTTCTTCATTATCAAGAGAGAACTGAAGATTAACGTGAGATTTAACCCACTCATTCTTTAGCGCTTCTGGTTCATTAAATAAATTCCTGTGACTAATCCCCAATACTTCCATTCTGGCTTCGCTTCTTTTGTCAATAAGCATAGCCGAATTACGCAGGATCAGTACAGGGAAATCTATTTTATAGTAATCAAAATTTGCTTTTAACTGCAACCAGTAAGTAACTTCGGCACCACCGCCAATATAGGCTATATTTGGTAAAATGACTTCCTGATAAACAGGTCGCATAACTACATTAGGGCTAAATCTTTCGGGGAAAGTATTTATTTCTTTCTGTAATTCTTCTTTAGTAAAATCAATAGAAGAGTTCATCACTTTGTAATGGCCTTTTTCTTCAATAATACGTTCCCTTAAGCCATCAATCATGTAAAAGAAATTGATCTCTCTGGGGTTAACCTGTGTCTTGTAACCAAGGGTTTCCAACTCAGCATTGGTTTTGCTGATATGCTTAAAGCTGTTTTCCTCGGTAATGTCTTTATATATAATCTCGGCAAACTGATTTTTAAGATTGTGGTCATCGGCATCCACGCAAACCAGACCATATTTGCCAAAAAGAGCATCTACCAGTTCACGGGTAGCATCACTTAATTTTTTGTTTTTAGCATAAGCATGATCAACTGTTTTAGAAAACTTAATGCCATTGTCGCTTATCCCAAGATATCCCTTGTAAGCAGCAAGCGCTTCTGCAATATCAGAGGTGTCCAGTCTTCCTGTCGCACCGGCAGCTTCTTTATTCCAGGTAATCATCTTGTCCTCAACCTTAACATGATTGATCTCTTCAAAATCATGATCTTCTGTAGCCATCCAATAAACGGGAACAAAATTGTACTCAGGAAATTGTTGTTTTAAATCACTTGCAAGGTTTATTGCCGTTACTATTTTATAGATAAAATATAGAGGTCCGGTAAATATATTTAACTGATGGCCTGTGGTAATGGTAAAAGTTTTCTTGTCGGCTAACAGCTCAATGTTGGCCTTTACTAGTGGCAAAGGATGAATTGAAGAATATTGCTTTTGTAAAGTGCTAACCAGAATGGCTCTGTCGGCACTAAAATTTCGTTCAGCAATAGCCTTTGCAAAACCAGTAAAATCCGGTTCATACTTGTAAAAAGGGCTCAGCTTCTCATTTTTTCCGATGTAGTCTAGTACGGTGGAAGAGAACGCATTAGTTTCCTGATAAGAGATGTATTTAGCTTGCATTGCCACGAATTTAAGCTAATAAACTATAAATCTAAATATGAAGCCTTTATTTTACAATCTGTCCATATAGATCAAAATCTTCAGCACGATCAATCTTAACATTTACAAAGGTTCCATTGGCTGCATAACCTGTTGCTGCGTCAATTAAAACTTCGTTGTCAACCTCCGGAGAGTCAAATTCAGTACGGCCGATGAAGAAATCACCTTCTTTTCTGTCAACCAAAACTTTATAGGTTTTGCCTAATTTATCTTGGTTTATGTCAAAAGAAATACCTTGTTGTAATTCCATAATAGCATCCACACGTGCTTGTTTTACTTCTTCAGGAACATCGTCAACTAAATTATGCGCATGGGTTTTTTCTTCATGGGAATAAGTGAAGCATCCTAACCTGTCGAAACGGGTTTCCTCTACCCAGCTAAGCATTTCTTCAAAATCCTGCTCAGTTTCTCCAGGGTATCCACAAATTAAAGTAGTACGCATAGCGATGTTCGGTACTTTATCTCTAATCTGATTCACAATGTCGATGGTTTTTTGCTTGGTAATACCACGGCGCATAGATTTTAGCATGTTATCTGTGATGTGCTGCAGAGGCATGTCTAAATATTTGCAAATATTCTCGCGCTCATTCATGGCATCAAGAATTTCCATTGGGAAGCCAGAAGGGTAGGCGTATTGCAACCTGATCCACTCAATGCCTTTTACGTCAGATAGTCTACGCAATAACTCATCAAGGTTACGCTTTCCATAAATGTCCAGACCATAATAGGTAAGGTCTTGTGCAATTAGAATAAGTTCTTTGGTTCCGTTAGCAGCCAATATTTTAGCCTCATTAACCAGCTCTTCCATATCACGAGACACGTGTTTACCACGCATCAGCGGAATGGCACAGAAAGAACAAGGTCTGTTGCAACCTTCTGCAATCTTAAAATAAGCGTAATGAGAAGGAGTAGTTAACAAACGTTCGCCTATTAGCTCATGTTTGTAATTTGCACCTAAAGAGTGCAGTAAGTTATTTAAATCGTTGGTACCAAAGTAAGCATCAACGTTAGTAATTTCCGATTCTAATTCAGGTTTGTAACGTTCGGATAAACATCCGGTTACAATTACTTTACCAACTTTTCCTTCATCTTTTAACTGGCTATATTGTAATATGGTGTCTATAGATTCCTGTTTTGCATTATCTATAAATCCACAGGTATTGATTACTACAATATCATTTTTGCCAATCTGATTAGATTCATGAACAACATCTAAACTGTTTCCGCGCAATTGCCCCATTAGAACCTCAGAATCGTAAGTGTTTTTGGAGCAGCCCAGTGTGATTACGTTGATCTTTGGTTTTTTAACAGGGATTATTTTTGTGGAAGTTTTTGTATTCATGTTTTGTAAGTCAGTATATTTTTTTATTTATTTTATGCTTGTTTGTCTGCCAGATCATCTTCGTCATCTCGACGATAGGAGAGATCTCTTGTTCAGACATAGTTCAAGAGATCTCTCCTATCGTCGAGATGACGCGAATTCTATTTAAACAAGCTGTCAACAAATGCTTTTTTATCAAATAATTGCAGGTCATTCATGCTTTCGCCAACGCCTATATATTTTACGGGTATTTTAAACTGATCTGAGATTCCGATAACAACGCCACCTTTTGCAGTACCATCAAGTTTAGTAATAGCTAAGGCATTTACATCAGTTGCTTCGGTGAACTGCTTGCACTGTTCAAAAGCGTTTTGTCCTGTAGATCCGTCAAGTACCAATAGTATTTCGTGCGGTGCACCAGGAACTACCTTTTGCATCACATTTTTAATTTTACCAAGTTCGTTCATTAAGCCAACCTTGTTGTGCAAACGCCCGGCTGTATCAATAATTACAACATCTTCGCCATTGGCAACGGCCGACTGTAGTGTGTCGAAAGCTACAGAAGCGGGATCAGATCCCATTGCTTGTGCTACAACACGAACGCCAACACGCTCGCCCCAAAGTTTAATCTGTTCAACTGCTGCGGCTCTAAAAGTATCGGCAGCACCTAAAACAACTTTAAGGTTTTCTGCTTTAAGTTTATGTGCCAGTTTTCCTATGGTTGTGGTTTTGACTACACCATTTACACCAACTACCATAATAACGTATGGCTTGTGGTTACCGTATTCAAAACTTCTGAAATCGTTGCTGTTATTTTCTGCAAGTAACAGTTGTATTTCATCGCGCAGCAGATTGTTTAGTTCAGAGGTAGATAAGTATTTGTCCTTTGCTACACGTTTCTGTATGCGATCGATAATCTTTAATGTGGTGGTTACACCAACATCAGAGGTTACCAAAACTTCTTCGAGGTTATCCAGTACATCATCATCCACTGTAGATTTACCTGCTACAGCTTTAGTGATTTTACTTAAAAAACCCTCTTTAGTTTTCTCTAATCCCTTGTCGAGAGCTTCCTGCGCTTCAGGCGCGGTCTCTTTTTTCTTAAAAAAATCAAATAAACCCATAAGAATGTATAGAAAAACAAAAAAAGCCCTCCCAGAATAAAGGGACGGCTTTAATATTATAAAATATTAAAATTATTTTTTAGATGCAGAAATAGCATCTTGAACGTGATCGTTGTGAACAATAACTTCTTTGAAAGAATAAGCACCAGATTTTGGCGACTTAGTCATTGTAATAACTTTCGAATATTCCTTTCCTTTACCCGTTTTCAGGGTTGCAACTACCTTTTTTGCCATGATCTAAATAGATTGTATTTAGTTAAATACTAAATGTATTACTTAATTTCTTTGTGTACAGTTACTTTTCTCAACACTGGATTGAATTTTTTCAACTCTAATCTCTCAGTAGTGTTTTTACGGTTTTTAGTAGTGATATATCTAGAAGCACCAGGCATGCCGCTTGCTCTATGTTCTGTACACTCTAGAATAACTTGTACTCTGTTACCTTTTTTTGCCATTTTATTAATATTAAGGTTGATTTCACATCAACCAATGTTTCTACAAATATCCTTTTTTCATGAAGCGGTTAATCGCTTCTGTAATACCAATTTTATTGATGGTTTTGATAGCTGAAGTAGATACTTTCAGTGTTATCCAACGATCCTCATCAGGAATATAAAATTTCTGAAGTTGTAAGTTGGGATAAAACTTACGCTTGGTTTTAACGTTTGAGTGAGAAACATTAAAACCTGTCATTGCCATTTTTCCGGTTAAATCACAAACTCTAGACATGCCTTTAAATATATTGTTAATTGTTCTTCGCTTAATTTTTTTAAGAGTGTGCAAATATCAGTAAAATATTTGTAATCATCAAGTAAGAGCGAAAAATAATTTCAATTATTATTTAGCACCAGTAACTACTATTAAAGTAAAGACCTCGTTGGATGCCTGGAGTAGTCAAGTCCTCACATAGTTCACACATTCTACACAGATCCTTCACAAAAAGGTACCTGTTTGTGGATTTGGTGTGAAGGATGTGTGAATAAAGTGTGAAGAAACACTAATCTTGTGAAGAACTATCCCATACTGTAATATACATCAATAAAATTGTTTTTATAAAGCGCAATTTTATCTAAGTTTGGGTCTTAGTTGTTGAAATAAACCAAATATGCAAATTAATTCATTTGAAGAATATCAAAGAACTTATCAGTTAAGCGTAGATCAACCTGAGCAATTCTGGGCAGGTATAGCCGATAATTTTCTTTGGAAAAAAAAGTGGGATAAAGTACTTTCCTGGAACTTTTCAGAGCCTAACATCAAATGGTTCGAAGGTGCCAAACTGAACATTACCGAAAACTGTCTTGATCGCCATCTGGCTGAAAATGGCGATAAACCCGCCATTATCTGGGAGCCAAATGATCCACAAAAAGACAGCATTACTTTAAGTTATAAAATATTACACGAACAGGTTTGCCGGTTTGCCAATGTTCTGAAAAAGAACGGCGTACAAAAAGGCGACAGGGTTTGTATTTATATGCCAATGGTTCCGGAACTGGCGGTGGCGGTACTTGCATGTGCACGTATTGGCGCTGTGCATTCTGTTGTATTTGGCGGTTTCTCTGCTAAATCTATAGCCGATCGTATAAATGACGCCCAATGCAGGGTAGTAATTACAGCTGATGGCGCATTTAGAGGTAATAAGCAAATTCAATTAAAAGAAGTAATTGACGATGCACTGATCGGTTGTCCATCTGTTGCAAAAGTTATTGTTTTAACCCATACCAGAACTCCTGTTTCTATGTTAAAGGGACGCGATATTTGGTGGGAAGATGAGATAAAATTAGTTGATACCAATTGTCCGGCCGAAGAAATGGATGCCGAAGATTTGCTATTTATACTATATACATCAGGCTCTACAGGTAAGCCAAAAGGTGTAGTGCATACCGTTGGTGGTTACATGGTTTATGCCGGATACACGTTTTCTAATGTATTTAATTATCAACCAGATGAAGTGTTCTTCTGTACGGCAGATATAGGTTGGATAACAGGACATTCTTATATCGTTTACGGGCCCCTTTCGCAAGGCGCAACAACGGTAATATTTGAGGGGATCCCAACCTATCCAGATGCATCAAGAATGTGGCAGGTGGTCGAAAAACATAAGGTAAATATTTTATATACCGCACCAACAGCAATCCGCTCTTTAATGAGTTTTGGGTTACAACCTATCGAAGGGGTTGATTTAAGCTCTTTAAGGGTTTTAGGGTCGGTAGGAGAGCCTATTAATGAAGAAGCCTGGCATTGGTTTGACGAAAATATAGGCAAGAGCAATTGCCCTATTGTAGATACCTGGTGGCAAACTGAAACCGGTGGTATTATGATTTCGCCAATCGCTTTTGTAACACCAACTAAACCTAGTTTTGCAACCCTTCCTTTACCTGGTATACAACCGGTGCTGGTTGATGAGCAAGGCAACGAAATTGAAGGAAATGGTGTAAGCGGTAATCTTTGTATTAAATTCCCTTGGCCTGGTATGCTGCGTACAACTTACGGAGATCATGAACGTTGTAAACAGACCTATTTCTCTACTTACGAGAACATGTACTTTACAGGCGATGGTTGCTTGAGGGACGAAGATGGCTACTATAGAATTACTGGTAGGGTAGATGATGTAATTAATGTATCGGGCCATAGAATTGGTACCGCTGAGGTTGAAAACGCAATTAATATGCACGCAGGTGTGGTAGAAAGTGCGGTAGTAGGTTTCCCTCATGAGGTAAAAGGCCAGGGTATTTATGCTTTTGTAATTTTTCCTAATGCACATGGTGATGAAGATCTTACCCGTAAGGATATTCTCCAAACGGTTACCCGTGTTATCGGGGCTATTGCTAAGCCCGATAGAATACTCTTCGTTTCGGGATTACCTAAAACAAGATCTGGTAAAATTATGCGCCGTATTTTAAGGAAAATTGCAGAGGGCGATACTACCAATTTGGGAGATATTACTACACTTCTGGATCCTGCTGTGGTTGATGAAATTATAGAAAAAGCAAAAAAATAACAAACAATTATCCCTTAAGCTTGTTCATGTAGTATCTATTTATTGTTAAACAAAATAAGAAACTATTATGGATAAGTTAGAATTAAAAGGAAAATGGAATGAAATTAAGGGTAAAGTGAAACAAGCATATGCTGACTTAACCGAGGATGATTTGAAGCATGAAGAAGGAAAGGATGATGAGTTGTTGGGCAAATTGCAACAAAAAACAGGTAAAACCAGAGATGAACTGGTAACCTGGATAAAATCATTATAAAAACATAAATAAAAACGCCTGATCATAATTATGATCAGGCGTTTTTATTTATGAGGATTTTTAGGTTTTAATACCCAAATATTTGTTCTAAAGTCAACTTGGTTACCGTTCCGAACTTTTGCATGTCTTCTAATTTCACTTTTTTCTCTGAGGCAACAATGCAATAATTATAAGGCTTATTGGCAACATTGTTTGTGTGGAATTCTTTGATGTCAGCAAATGTTAAAGGTTTTAAACCGTTATATTCGTCAATTCTCGAATCATGGTCGATCCCAAGTTTCTGATCTGCAAAATAACTCTGTATAATATCATCTTTAGTAACACGACTGGTTTCCAATGCATTTAATGCATTGTATTTTGAGGCTTCGAACGACTTATCCGCTTGTGGCAAAACATTAAGCAATTCATTCATCCCTGCAACAGCATCGTTCATTTTATCAGCCTGACTACCTACATAAGCTATCATAGCATAATCCTTATCCTTTCTATCGGGTGATGAATAAACAGCAAACGTTGAATAAGCCAAAGCTTTAGATTCACGTATAGTCTGGAAAACTATAGATCCCATACCACCACCAAAATAGCTATTAAATAAGTTTACTTTGGCCGTAAGATCTGGGTTAAAAACTCCTCCATTTCTTACCCAGCGAATTTCTGACTGAACCATGTCGTAATCTGCAAAATAGACCTGATTGGTTGCATTATTGGTGTACGTGAATTTTTTGGCCGGAGGTTCAGGGCTAAACGCTGCAGGTAATTTATGAAGTTTACCTATGCTTTCTGTAAATGCTTCGAGCGTCTGTGGCCCATAATAGGTAATGGTATGTTCAAAGTTGTTGATATTATGCAGGATGCTGATCAACTGGTCTGAAGTAATATTTTTTACTTCCTCGTTGCTTGAGGTAGAATTAAACGGATTACTAGCGCCATATTGAGCATAGTTCATTAAACCACCCAGTATTGCACTCTTATTAAGTTTGTTGTTTTCTCTTGCTTTAAGTATGCGGCTTTTAAGTTCTACCAATGCCTGCTCATTCGGTTTACAGTTGGCTAAAATATGCTCAACCAGCGTTACCGCTTTCTCAAAGTTTTCTTGCAAGCCACTAATATTAATAGTAGTAACCTCGTTACCAACATTGATGCTATAGGTGCAGGCAATGTTGTAAAATTCTTTACTTATCTGTTCGGCTGTGTACTTATCAGTCGCTAAAAAAGTCAAGTATTGCGAAGCATATGGTTGCAGCATATTGTTTAATGCACCCATTTCAAAACGATAAGATAAGCGGAAAATGCTGTTTTCCTTATTTTGAACTGTTATTACATCGGCAATGCCCACTTTGCCATAGTTTAAGTCTTTTTTGTAATCGAGGAACTTAGGTGCTATAGGATTTGTTGGAGCTGCAAGCAGATCTTTGGTGAAAACAGATGTTTCAGTAGCATTTGTGTTTACAGGAGTGATGGCAGGTTTTTCGACCTTAGCTATGTTTTTGTCTTCACCTTTGTGTTTAAATGCAATAACATAGTTGTTGATGAAAAACTGTTTTGCAAATGCAGTAACCTGGCTTTTGGTAATCTTAGCCATTTCATCAGGATTACTTAAAGATTTATCCCATTTGGTTGCACGGTTTAAAATAAACTCATTAGTGGCGGCATCAACACGATAGGCATTATTGTCGAAGGCTTGCAGTAATCCTAGTTTACTATTGGCTACAGTTGCTTTGATAAGGCTTTCATCAAAATCTCCTTTTTTTAAGATCTCAATTTGATCAAGCAATAGCTTTTGAACTTCTTCTAATGTTTGGCCTTGTTTGGGCTGGGCCGACACATTGAAAACGCCATAATCCTTCATCTGCTGATAGCCTGCGCTTGAGCGTAAAACTTTTTGCTGCTTGTTTAAATTGATGTCGAACAAACCTGCTTTTCCGTTAGCTAAAATACTTGATATCAGATCTAATAACATGCTTTGTTTGGTGTTCTCGGCATATCCTCTATAAGATATTTCTACACTCTCTGCGCTGGGGCCATATATGTCGACCTTTTGAATTTTAGTTAATAGTTTTTCAGGAGCCGGGTTGTAAAGTGTAACAGGTTTTGATTGCATAAAGGCAAATGACTTGTCAACTTTTTTAATCATTTCATCAGGGTTAAAATCACCAGCCAATACTATTGCCATATTGTTAGGCACATAGTATTTGTTGTAATATTTTCTGATTTCGACAAGAGATGGGTTTTTAAGGTGCTCTATTGTACCAATTGTTGTTTGCTGGCCATAATTGTGGGTAGGGAATAATAGTGCCGACATTTTCTCATCCATTTTCCAGGCATCATTATCAAGTCCACGGTTTTTCTCTTCGTAAACAGCCTCCAGTTCAGTGTGGAAGATGCGGAAAACAGGGTTGCGGAATCTTTCGGCCTGCAGTGCTAAAAACTTATCTGTGGCATTAGCCGGAAAATCTTCATTGTATACCGTTTCTTCATACCATGTATGGGCGTTGCTAGACTGTCCGCCAATTGCTTTAATCATTTTATCGTATTCATTGGCAATAGAATAGTTAGATGCCAGACCAGATGTTTTATCTATCTGTGCGTAAATCTCTTTTCGTTTAGCAGGGTCTGTGGTTTTGTTGTACTGCTCGTATAACCCGTCTATTTTGTCTAACAAAGGTTTCTCCTTTGCATAGTCCATTGTGCCGAATTTGTCGGTACCTTTAAATAGCAAATGCTCCAGGTAATGTGCTAAACCAGTTGCTGTACGCGGATCGGTATTACTTCCAGCTCTAACAGCCATTCTGAACTCAATGGTAGGTTCTTTTAAATTTTGTGATAGAATAACTGTTAGTCCGTTTTTTAATGTGTAAAACCGCGACTTGGTTGGGTCGTTTGTTACGTATTTGTAAGTGTATCCATCAGTGGTGGCTGTTTTCCATTGATAGCCAGATTGAGCCATAACCCCAGATCCTATTAGAAGGAAAAAGGATAGCGCTAATAGTTTGTTCTTCATATATTTTATTTTTTTATGTATTGTGAGGTGCCTCACAACTTTTAAGTTATACATCAAATATATGTGGATTGTATATTAAGTCCTGAACTTTAGATCGAATTCTTGTACTTTTACAGCAACAAGGGCTGTTGGCATACCAGTTTTGCTTAAATAGGTGATTCTGACATATCAACAGGCTTTTATGATCATAATAAAACAGATATATCTTAAATGAAAAAGCAGCAATCCAGACCTAATATTTTAGTGGTAAATGACGACGGTATAACCGCTCCGGGAATTAAGAATTTGATTGAAGTTGTTCAGGAAATCGGAAATGTAGTTGTAGTAGCACCAGATGGACCTCAGTCGGGGATGGGCCACGCAATTACTATTGGTAAGCCGTTGCGTTTTGATCGGGTAGATTTGTATCCGGGTGTGGAAATGTACAAATGTTCTGGTACACCGGTTGATTGTGTTAAGCTTGCTGTAAACAAAATATTTAAAGGTAAAAAGCCTGATCTGTGTGTTTCTGGTGTAAATCATGGGTTAAATAATTCCATCAACGTGATCTATTCAGGAACCATGTCGGCCGCAGTTGAAGGAGCAATTGAAGGCATCCCTTCAATTGGTTTTTCACTTGATGATTTTTCGCAAGAAGCGGATTTTAGTCATAGTAAGAAGTTCATTAAGGCCATTTCTTTACAGGTACTTGAGCATGGTTTGCCGCCTGCAACATTGCTTAATGTTAATTTCCCAAAAGGAGATGGTTTAAAAGGCATTAAGATTTGCCGACAAGCAAATGCTAAATGGGCAGAAGAATTTGATGAAAGAAAAGACCCATATGAGCGTCCTTATTACTGGTTAACCGGTGTTTTTCAAAATAATGATAAAGGTGAAGATACTGATGTTTGGGCACTTGAGAATGGTTTTGTTTCAGTTGTTCCTGTTCAGTTTGATTTAACAGCCCATCATGCAATTCCTGTTTTAAATACCTGGACATTTGATGTTTAGAAATGTAAAGAATTCTGTGTTAATAGGTTTGGGTATTGGAGCGTTGGTGCCGGGTGTGCTGGTTGCCGGGGTATGGTACCTGATGCATAGGTTTGCTTTTTTAGCTAAAGCAGATCTTTTGCTGATTGGCTGTATTGCTGTTAATGCCTTATTAATGCACTATTTTTTTAAGCAGAATAAGGATAATGTAGGTAGGGGTATTATCAGTGCAACCTTTCTATGGGCATTTGCCTTCTTTTATTATAAAGTTACCCAATCATGAGATACTATTTAGTAGCCGGAGAAGCATCCGGAGATTTACATGGAGCCAACTTAATGAAGGCATTAAAAGTTCAGGATCCAAATGCGGAATTCAGATTTTATGGTGGCGATAAAATGAAAGCTGAGGGTGGTGTGCTTAAAAAGCATTATGCTGAAATGGCATTTATGGGTTTTACTGAGGTTTTATTAAATCTACGTACTATCCTCAAAAACATGAAGGCCTGTAAGGCTGATGTACTGGAATATCATCCGGATACATTGATCCTTATTGATTTTCCTGGCTTCAATTTAAAAATCGCTGAATTTGCAAAAGAGAATGGAATTCGTGTTTGCTATTATATTTCTCCAAAGGTTTGGGCATGGAACCAAAAGCGCGTCTTAAAAATCAAAAGAATAGTTGATAAGCTGTTTTGTATTTTACCTTTTGAAGTAGATTTTTATAGAGGATGGGGCATGGAGGTTGACTATGTAGGCAATCCTTTACTAGATGCAATTGCTCAATTTACACCTGACCCTTCTTTCAAAAAAACTTATGGGTTAAATGATAAAATTATTGCACTGCTTCCTGGCAGCAGAAAACAAGAAATTGAACGTTTGTTGCCCGATATGCTAAGTGTAACAGGTCGTTTTTCTGATTATCAGTTTGTTGTTGCAGCGGCCCCTAATTTTGATGAGGGCTATTACAAACAATTCATCTCGTCTGAAAATGTAACGCTGGTTTTTGAGCGAACCTACGACCTATTGAATGTTGCTACGGCCGCAATTGTGGCATCTGGTACGGCAACGCTTGAAACTGCTTTGTTTCATATACCACAGGTTGTAGTTTATCGCGGAGGGGCAATCTCTGTTGCTATTGCCAGAATGCTTGTTAAAATAAGGTTCATTTCTTTAGTGAACTTAATTATGGATAGAAAGGTAGTTACAGAGTTAATTCAGGAAGATTGTAATACACAAAATATTTCTGATGAACTTAGCATTATCTTAAGTGGAGAAGGCAGACAAAAAATGTTGGTCGATTACGAAGAATTATCTTCAAAAATGGGTACGGCAGGTGCATCAGAACGTACTGCAAAGCTCATAATTTCGTATCTAAAGGGGTATTAGGAAGTCCCTCTGTTTCAGTTTTTTAAGCATGATTTATTTTTTAAAAAATATTCTTTTATGAATTATTTTCCTTATTATTGGTATAGATAAAACGTTTTTATAAAATATAGCTCCCATATATTATGAGAAACAGAACCAACCAACCAGTAGTACATCTACACCAGGAATTTCTCCTTTTGATAGTAAGAGAAATTAGATTTTTTTTACATCCCACCCTGTATGATCCCGTTGCTATAAAAGCATCTTAATTATACCCTTTTCAAACTTTTCTTAAGCATTCCTTTTAAGGTCATGTGCGTAGTTGCGCGCTTATGATTTTATATTGGAATGGGGGTTTTTAGTACGCTTACTCTAACTAAATATAAACTAAAATTAAGCTAATGAAAATCAAACAAATTATCCTCGCAGGGATTCCAATGCTCTGTTTAACAGGGTTACAATCCTATGCGCATCCCGCTGATTACACCAAAATCAGTTCCGGTATGGGCAGTGTCGCCTTTTTTCAGGCACAGAAAATTGTGATTACAGGAACTGTGGTTGATGAAAAATCTCAACCCATTCCTGGTGTAGGGATCAAATCTCTCAAAACAAACAAATCTACCGTTACCAATGCCAGTGGTAAATTCAGTATTGAGGTAGATAATGCAAATGAACAGCTCACGTTCTCGTATATCGGGTATGCTACTCAAACGCGGGTCGCGGGGTCTGGAGCTTCACCACTTACAATTAAAATGGTTCCAGCAGAAGGGGTAGATCTGGAAGATGTAGTGGTGATTGGGTATGGTACCTCCAAAAAGTCTGATTTAACGGGCGCAGTAGGTACGTTAAAAGCAGAGCAATTGCAGGAACGTCCGGCATCTTCTCTAAATCAGGCTTTAACAGGAAGGATCTCCGGGGTTCAGGTCAACACAAACTCAGGACGACCTGGGGGAAGGGCTAATGTAAGGATCCGTGGTTTTAGTTCCATCAACTCATCTAATAATCCATTGTATGTAGTAGATGGAGTTCAGTTGCCAATGGGGAATCAAGCTCAGGCCAGTCAGGCGATTGACTACATCAATCCTAATGACATCGTTTCGGTTGAAGTATTGAAAGACGCATCCTCTACGGCAATTTATGGTTCAAGGGGAGCGAACGGGGTTATCTTAGTTACTACCAAGCGCGGAAAGACCGGCGAGAGTAGGATAGATTATAACGTTGATGTAAGCGTACCATCGGTAGGGCCTAATTTTCCAAAAGTGTTAAATGCGAAAGAATTCCTGGCAGTGGAAGATCTGGCGTATAAAAACATGGAGAAATATGATCCGGCAGGATGGGCAGCAGGTAAATATGTTACAAGAAACCCGGCACTGGCCAGAAAAGACCCGAGGTTGTTTGACAGCAGCGGCAATCCTTATTTTGATACCGACTGGCTTAAAGAGGCTACTCAGAACAAACTATCTCAAAATCATGAGCTTGGTTTTAGTGGAGGTAATGAGCGCACAACTTATGCCTTTTCAATCGGACACAGAAATGATCAGGGACTGATCAAGACCTCATTCCTCAAAAGATATTCTGGCAGGTTCAGTATTGACGACCAGGTTAAACCATGGTTAAAGGTAGGAGGTACGCTAAGCTACACCAATCAGAACGAAAATCTGGTAGATCAAAGTGATCAGGTAGCGCGTAGTATTGTGGAAGATTTTCCGTTTTTACCTGTAAAATACAGTAACGGTTTTTATGCTGATAACAGAGACTATCCAAATGCCGAGGGCCGATTCAATGTAGTACATAGACTGTATGATACTAAGTTTTTACTTGGAACCCAAACAACGCTAGGAAGTATGTATTCAAATATCAAGTTTGCCGAAGGTTTAGAAATGAAGACCATAATAGGTGCGAATATTATTTCACAGGAAAACAATGAATATAGTGGGCGTACCTTGAATATTTCTGATCAGGGTTATGCTGCCGGACGTACGAGGAAGGAAGCTTTCTGGTCTATAGAAAATTTCCTGACCTACAACAAGCGCTTTAACGAGAATCACTCCATTACTGGTTTATTAGGGTTGTCCTGGCAGAAAAGCACCTTCAATAACATCAGCTCTGAGGTAAGGGGTTTTGCAACTGATTATTTTGAATTTAACAATTTGGGAGCAGGCAGTTTGAATCCGCAAGTCGGATCCAATAGATCGCTGCAGCAACTTAACTCTTATTTTGGTAGACTAAATTATAGTTTTAAGGATAGGTACTTGTTCACTGTTACCGGTCGCGCGGACGGCTCCTCAAAGTTTGGCGAAAGTAACAAATATTCGTTCTTTCCTTCTGCTGCAATTGCATGGAGAGTCTCTGAAGAGAACTTCTTAAAAGACAACCGCGTTATTTCTAATTTAAAACTTCGCAGTAGCATCGGAGTTACAGGTAACTCCGAAATACCACCATACTCATCACTTCCCTTGCTGGGCACCAATTATCCCGCAGTTATTAATGATGTAAGAGTAGTTGGAACAGGTCTAAACAGACTTGCTAATCCCGATCTTCGCTGGGAAAAGACCACACAAAGCGATGTTGGTGTTGAACTGGGAATGTTTGGTGGCAGAATATCACTGGAGTTGGATCTTTATTATAGGAAAACCACTGACATGTTGCTAGATGCGCCGGTTCCCCGTACAAGTGGTTTTGTAAATATCCGAAAAAATATCGGATCTATGGAGAATAAAGGGTTGGAAGCTGCATTGAATACCACAAACTTTGATTCAGAAGATTTTTCATGGAAAACGTCTTTTAATATATCCTTCAATAAAAACAAAATACTTTCGTTGGCAACACCTGCCGATATCTTTGGTATAGGTGGTCCTAACTTTACCAATCCAACTAATATTATCCGTGTTGGAGAGGCTGCCGGTTCATTCTGGGGACTTACCCGTTTGGGTGTTTGGTCTGAAGCAGAGCGGGCAGAAGCAGCTAAGTTTGTGAGTTATCGAAATGGAAATACAATTTTGCCAGGTGATATTAAATATCTTGATGTGAATGGAGATTATGCTATAAATGATGCCGACAGATCAATTATTGGTAATGGTAGTCCGGACGCCTGGGGTGCATTATCCAATACTTTCCGCTATAAGAATGTTGACCTAACTGTTGAACTTCAGTATTCAGTTGGAGCAGACGTGATGGATATGACCACTCACTCGAGTGAAGACAGGGTTTCTCTGGCCAACAGTTATGCTACGGTATTGAATGCATGGACTCCTCAAAACCAGAATACGCAGATTGCTGAAATCCGTGATACTCGTGCAGGATATGTAACTAATGTGGATACCCACTGGATCAAAGATGGCTCGTTCATCCGTGGCCGGAATGTATTGCTAGGATATACCTTCGCCAATTCGATTGTGCAAAAAATGAGATTGAACAGATTAAGAGTCTATGTGTCTGCACAAAACCTCTTTTTGATTACCAGTAAAGAGCTTCAGGGAGACCCTGAAACAACACCAACAGGTGGGTATGCAAATGATGGCAATAACGTATTCTCGCAGGGAATGAACTGGCACAGCTACCCAAGACCAACAATCTTCATGTTGGGTTTAAATATAGGTTTGTAATGTTTTTATTAATTCATTTTAATGATGCGATTAACACTTAAAAAAGATATACTGATGAAAATTAACATAATAAAACATATTAGCAGTGCGGCCCTTTTTGGACTATTACTGCTCGGATCAGGTTGTACAAAGTTTCTCGATGAGCGCGATCCTTCAAACCTGGCACCTGATAACTTCTATACCATACCGGAACATGCTGAAGCAGCAATAGCCTCAGTATATGCAGGGACACGATTTATTGGCGATGGGGCAGGAATCTTCTCTTCAAACTGGCAATTGCTGGAAGCAGTGACAGGAACTTCTACCACAGAAACAGCTCAAAACTCCGACCTAAATAACTTGTACGGACTGATTTACGACCCGAATACGGGACATGTAATCAATTACTGGAATGGTATATACCGAGTTATTGCTCAGGCAAATCTGGTTCTTGACAAAGTTCCAGGTATTACGCCTATGGATGATGCACAAAAGAAACGCATTTTAGGCGAAGCAAAATTCCTCCGTGCATGGGCATATTTCTATGCAGTAAGGTTGTGGGGAGATGTACCATTAATCACGAAACCACAAACACTACAGTCTGAAGATTTTTTCCCTAAGCGGGCTACAGCTGAGAGTGTATATGCTTTAATTGTAGAAGATTTGATTGCTGCTGAAGATGCGGGATTACCTTGGATGAATAAGAACGGCAGGGTATCGCTGGCAGCAGTTAAGTCGGAACTGGCGTTGGTTTACCTGACAATGGCTGGCTTCCCACTGAGCAAAGGAGCGACTCATTACAAATTGGCAGCGGATAAAGCCAATGAGGTGATCACTTATGCAAAAGCGAATCCGGCAGCGATTGATCTTTTTGCAACGTATGCCGAGGTACACAAAGAAACATTGAAAAATGAAAAAGAACACATTTTCATGATCCAATACAATTCAGTAGTTGCAGGTAACCCGATGGACAATATGTATCCAAACTTCAAACCGGTTACATTTAATGGTGCATCGGGTACTGGAAGTACCGTTCCTACCCGTCAGTTTTATAATTCCTATGAAGCGGGAGATGAACGTGCAAAAGACAGGGAAGGGTATTTTTATACCAGCTATTTTACTAACGGTAATGGAGCATTATTTCAATTGGGAGCACCCTATATATTCAAACACTTTAATACAATAGCCAATGGTTCTTCGGGTGTAGCGGGTACGCGCAATAACAATTTGAATGTGCCGTTGATCCGCTACGCGGAAATTCTGCTTGTTTACGCCGAAGCTCAAAACGAGTTAGGTGCTCCAACGCAGGATGCTTATGATGCCTTTAAGCGCATTCGCGATCGCGCAAAACTGGTAACTCCTGCATTTGGCACTTTCAATCAGACGACATTCCGTGAAGCAGTCTGGAGAGAGCGCTGGCATGAGCTGTGCTATGAGCAAATTACCTGGTTTGACATGGTGCGACTTAGAAAGGTATACAACGAAACCACAAACGGCTTTGATAATTTTGTGGGGCACGTGAATCTGAGTTCCAATCAACCTTTGCAGAGCAAACATCTGCTTTTCCCTATTCCAAGACCTGAGTTGCAAAACAATCCTAACCTTGCCCCTCAGAATCCCGGATATCAATAATATTAATAATAATTAACCAGCATAGAGCCTGCAGTCATGTTTATACTGCAGGCTCTTTTTTTTTGTGATTTTTTTGCTACAAAGCGTAGAATTTTATCAATTATATGGCGTCTTTTTTTGCCTCAAATTCCTGTAGTAATTGCTTTGTTTTAAGGGGACTTAGCTCCAATTTTACCCTCATGTACTTTCAAATTGTAACAATATTGTTTGTAAAAAAAACAAAAAAAAAATTCTGGTTTGAACAATTTTCTTTAATATTGGCGTTGATAAAACGTTTTACTGAAAACTACGTATACCAAATATTCATGAAAAACCAACGATTATTCTTAGCCGCTGCTCTCTCACAAAACATTCAGGTTGTTCCGCTAAAAAAATATTTTCTTTTTATCAATAACCGCTTCAGGGTATAATCTTAAACCCTCTCTCAACTAATCTAATTTTCTCTCTTTTTTAGGCTACTTCCAAAGTAGAACCATAGACTTTTTATGTCTTGCGGTTTGATGTCTGGAAATAGCTAGTAAAACGTTTTATGCGATTTTGTAACAGTATGAACTTGAAACATTTATTAACACTAACTATAATTTAAACTAAAAACCCATGAACATTAAACTACTAATTGGTACGGGGGTATGTCTACTCTGTTCCATGAGTTTTCGAAGCTACTCTGCTACAGAGGGTTATCTGGAAACGAATAATTTAAGCCGGACCTTGTCTAAGCCGGATAGACAGGCTATTGCACGTAAAGTAATCATAACAGGGGTAGTCCTGGACGAAAAATCTCAACCTATACCAGGTGTTGGGGTTAAAACAGCCTCAAATAAAGCTACAGTAACTGATGCCAATGGTAAATTTAGCATCGAAGCGGAAAGCGAGACTGAATTAATTACTTTCTCTTATTTAGGTTATGCTACACAAAGTAAAGCTGCTGGGAATGGTACTGCTCCGTTAACTATTAAAATGGCTCTTGATGAAGGTGTGAACCTTGATGATGTTGTTGTTGTAGGAGTAGGTTACGGAACATTAAAACAGAAAGAAGTTACTTCATCAGTGGCTCACGTGGGTAGAGAAGATTTCAGACAAAGCGGTTCGAGAAATCCACTAGACCTTATCCAAGGTAAAGTAGCTGGTCTTCAAATTTCCAGACCGGGTGGATCTAATCCTAATTCTGGTGTAAGTGTTCAGCTAAGAGGAGCAGTAACTGCTACAGGTAGCGGAACTCCTCTATATGTAATTGACGGTATACCTGGTGGTAACCCAGATCTTTTGCAACAAGATGATATTGCTTCGGTAGACATCTTGAAAGACGGATCTGGAGCTGCAATATATGGTACCAGTGCCAATGCCGGTGTAATTCTAATTACTACCAAGAAAGGTAAATCAGGACCTGCTACATTTGATTACTCTTCATACTTTAGAAAAGAGTATATCCAAAACAGACCAGATTTCTTAACAGCTGATGAGTACAGACAGAAAATTGCTTCTGGCGAACTTAAACAACAAGACTTTGGTCATAGTACTGATTTTTTTGATGACTTGATCAATCACAACAACTTTTCTCAGAATCATAACCTGGCATTAACCGGTGGTTCCGATAAAACCAGCTATCGTGCTAGTGTAAATTACAGGAATCTTGATGGTATTGCCCGTGAAAACGGTCGCGAGGAATATGGACTGCGTTTAAATGTAAATCAAAAGGGATTAGATGATAAGTTAAATGTGCAGCTTAATTTAGCTACCAACATCAACAAAGCAAACTTGTTAGGAGGTGGCGGTTGGGAAAGCGAATCTACAAAAAACCCAACATTATCTAATTTTAATGACGATGGCAGTTACCGTTTTGACTTAACCAGTACCAATGAGTATGCGCGTTTAGCCCAGCAAACCTCGTATAGGAAACAGCAAACGAGCTCTGCAGATGCAAAGGCAGACCTGGAAATTGTTAAGGGACTGAAAGCTTCAATTTTCGGATCTGTACAACGCAACAGCTATACTGACGGACAATACCGTTTGAAAGCGAGTGAAGATTCAATGGAAAATACAGATTTTCCAGGCGGCGGATACGCTTATAAAGGTGATTTTTTAGAGCAGAAATATGCCTTGGAGCCAACAATTCAATATGAAAATACTTTCGCTGATAAACATAAAATAACTGCAATCGGTGGTTACAGCTACAGATACGAGATTCAGGAAGCATCTAGTTTGGAAAACCGAGGCTTTATCAATGATGTATTTCATGAAGATAATATTGGTGCTGGTGCAGCCCTTGGTGTTGGAAAAGCAGGTATGTCTAGCTCAAAATCTGACAACACTTTGATCGCCTTTTTTGGAAGAGTGAACTATGTTTTCAATGACAAGTATATGGCGCAATTTATTTTACGTCACGAGGGTTCTTCGAAATTTGGTAAAAATAACAGATGGGGTAATTTCCCCGCAGTATCTCTTGGATGGAATATGTCTCAGGAAAATTTCATGAAGGATGTTAAATTTATCAATTATCTGAAATTGAGAGCTGGTTATGGTATGACTGGGAATGCACCTACAGCAAATAATGTTTCAAGAGTTATGCTTGGTGGGGGCGGTAAATACCTGTATCCGGATGGTAGCTATTATGAAACATATGGCCCAACCACCAACTATAACCCTGATTTGAAATGGGAATCAAAAAGAGAGTTAAATATTGGTGTTGACTTTACCATGTTCGATAATAAATTGACCGGATCATTGGATGTATTTAACCGTAAAACCAAAGATCTCCTTGATCGTTATACCTCTCCTCAGCCTCCTTACGTAGTGAGGGAAATTTGGACTAACGTAGGTACATTTTCATCGAAAGGGATTGAGTTAGCATTAGGCTATAAAGCCATTACTACAGAAGATTTTTCTTGGAATACCAATTTAACAGCTAGTACTACCAAGAACGTCATGGATAGCTATTCGAACTCTCAATATGTTGTTAAGTTTATTCAAAAAGGAGACATACAAGGAGCAGGTGACCTGGGACAAGCTTTTACCATTTTTGAAGGTAAAGAAATCGGTGTATTCTATGGAAAAAGATTTGCTGGTTTTACAGACGATGGAAAGTGGTTATTCTACAATAGAAATGGTGAAAAAGTTAGAAATGATCAAATCAACAATTCAAGAGATGATTTGAATGCAACAGATCTTGCACCCATTGGAAATGCAGTACCTAAGTACTATGCGTCATGGGCTAACAATTTCAGATATAAAAACTTTGATTTAAGCATCTTCCTTAGAGGAAAATTTGACTTTGATATATTAAATACAACAGCTTTAAGCTACGGCAATAAATCTGCCTGGAGTGGAAACATCTTAAAAGAAGCCTTCACCAAATACAGCCAAATCAACGATACTTACATGTATTCTGATTACTATGTAGAGAACGGAAGCTTTGTGAAAATTGACGAGATCACTTTAGGGTACAACTTCAAATTGAAAACTAAAGGCTTGAGAAACCTGAGGGTATATGTTACAGGTCAGAACTTAGCTACAATCACAGGTTATTCTGGTAATGATCCAGACTATGTACTCGATACAGGAATTGGTAATGAGGACAACGGAAGATTTTTGGGTATCGACACCAGAGGCCCTTATCCAAGTACACGTTCTTTCTTAGTGGGCCTAAATGTTGGATTTTAATTAATAAAAAAATGAAAAGTAAATCACTTATATATACTGCATTGGTCGGCGCATTGTGCTTAACAAACGCTTGTACCAAACTTGATGAAAATGCGTATAACGAAATTGCTGCGGATGATTTCTATAACAATAAAACTGAAGTTATATCTGCTGTTTTAAGACCATACACTCACGCTAATGCATGGGCTACACCTTCCGGACAAGATGGTTGGTGGAGACTTGCAGAACTATCCGGGGATCAATTGGCATGGCCAACTAAAGGTCGCCATGGTGAAGATGGGGGTAAATGGAAAAGATTACATTATCATACCTGGACTGTTGACGAGGGAGGAATTAACAATGCATGGGTACTGATGTACTGGGGAATGGGTCTTTGTAACAGTGCAATTTCAAATATCGAGACTCGTGATATTGCAAAAATGGGTATTACACAAGCAGAGAAAGATGCCTATATCGCTGAATTGAAGTTGCTTCGTGCTTTCCATTATTTAAAGCTAATGGACTTATTTGGGAATATTCCGATCACAACAGCGATTCCAGAAGGTTCATCTGTTGAACTTCCTAATACTACTAATAGAGCTGAAGTATTTGCATTTATTGAGAGTGAGATTAAAGCTAATATTGAAAAAGCGCCTAAGGCATCTAGAGCCACGCTTGGCCGTATGAATCAGGCAGCTGGTTATGCAATGCTGGCGGAGCTTTATTTGAACGCAGAGGCATGGATAGGCACTCCTAGATGGGATGATTGTATTGCGGCAACTGATAAAATAATCTCTGGCGAAGCCGGTGGTCAAAATGGTGCCATGGTTTTAGATCCAAATATTTCAGATCAGTTTAACAGCACAAATGATCTGTCTAAAGAGGTGATTTTCTCAATTGCTTACGATTATAAAATTGCCAATTTTGCTACGGGCTTTCCTTCAGAGTTTTATCACTTTAAACAACAGGAAATCTATGGTGGTGGTCGCAATGGTAATGATGGTATCGTTGTTATTCCTGGTGTATATACTACATTTAAAGATGCTGACAAGCGCAAATCTGACTGGTTGTTAATTGGTAAAATGGTTAAGTTTTCGGATGGAAAAACACCTGTTTTGGCTTCTGAGGAGTATAAGGACCAGCAATTGGAATTTGTTGATGCAATCCGTAAAATCAAAACTGGCTCTACTGTTTCTAATATGAGTGAAGGTGAAGAGAACAGTGGTGTTCGTTTTAATAAATATAAGTTAGGTAATCAATTTCCTGGACCGGGCGGAAAACCTGAAATTGATCCCAATTACAACAATACGGACTGGAACATCTATCGTTTAACCTGGATTTACTTTGCAAAAGCAGAAGCGATCATGCGTAAAAATGGTGGTGTTGCAAATGCAGAAGCTGTACAGTTAGTTAATGATTGTAAAAAACGTGCATTCACTGAAGCTGACTGGGCTGCTAATGCATATACTGCTACAACACTTACAATGGATGAGTTGTTAGCTGAACGCGGACGTGAGTTTATTTTTGAAGGTTTCAGAAGAGATGACTTAATCCGCTTTGGAAAATTTGCTACAGGTTCATGGTGGGATCATACACCTACCAGTGCAAACAAGGCATTATATCCAATTCCACAGCAGCAACGTAATTTAAATGCTAAGCTTACTCAGAACCCAGGTTATAATTAAATAAATAATTCCTTAGGATTTTCCTAAGTATCGAAGAACGGGTGATTGTTAACAACAATCACCCGTTCTGTTTTTAAAAGTTATTTTATTTTCATATTATTGGGATACTAAATCGTTTTAAACCAAATATAAAACCCCTTAGATAGGTAATAAGGGAGAACCACACAAACATGAAACTAAAAACTATTTTAATCGCATTTGTATTGCTGCTTAATGTTGCATTTGCGCAACAGCCAGATCTGGTGCAATACGTAAATACCCTGCAGGGTACCAATTCTAAACATGAACTTACGAGGGGTAATACGTATCCCACAACAGCGCTGCCTTTTGGTATGCATACCTGGACGCCACAAACGGGTAACAATGGGGATGGCTGGAAATACCAATATTTTAAGAAAACCATTCGTGGTTTTCAACAAGCCCATCAATGCAGTTCATGGACAAATGATTATTGCGTATTTTCTTTAATGCCGGTTACAGGAAAGCTCACTTTAAATGAAAATGATCGCCAGACTGGTTTTGACCACAAGAATGAAATTGCTAAACCTAACTACTACAAGGTAAAACTCGATAATAATATTGTAACCGAAATAGCCCCAACAGAAAGGGGGGCACACCTGCGTTTTACTTTTCCTAAGAATGGTAAAAGTTACCTTGTTTTAGATGGATACACGGGTTTAAGTGGGGTAAAGATCTATCCTAAAGAAAAAAAGATTACAGGGTATGTTCATAACGGTCGTATAAGAGATAGCCTGAATAGCTATTTCGAAATCATTTTTGATAAGCCATTTGTAAAGTATGGTACCTGGGATAATACTAATAACGCAATATCAGAAGGTACATTAGTAGCTCAAGGCAAAGGGAAGGGTGCTTACATCGAATTTAAACAGGGCGAAATAGTACAAGCAAAAACGGCGTCATCCTACATCAGTGAAGATCAGGCAAGCTTAACTTTAAAAAGAGAGTTAGGGAAGTTTAAAACCCTGGATCAAACAAAAGCTGCGGGCGCAAAAATATGGAATGACCATTTGGGTAAAATCCTTGTAGAAGGCGGATCGGAAGAGGATAAAGCTACATTCTATTCTTGCTATTTCAGAGCAAGCTTGTTTTCAAGACAATTCTTTGAATATGATAAAGATGGTAAACCCTATTATTTTAGTCCGTACGATGGTAAAGTACACCAGGGATACATGTTCACTGACACTGGTTTCTGGGATACCTTCCGTGCTCAATTTCCATTAAATACGATTATGCAGCCTACAATGCATGGCCGTTATATGCAGGCAATGTTAGATGCGCAGGAGCAATGCGGATGGCTTCCGTCCTGGTCATTCCCTGGAGAGGGTGGAAGTATGATTGGTAATCATGCCATTTCTTTATTGGCTGACGCTTGGGCAAAAGGGATCAGAACATTTAATCCTGAACAAGCGCTAAAAGCATACCTTCATGAGGCAACCAATAAAGGTCCATGGGGACCTGCCAACGGTCGTCATGGTTGGAAAGAATATTACGAACTTGGCTATGTTCCATATCCAGAATACAGAGAAGCCACAGCAAAAACGCTGGAATATGCTTACGATGATTTTTGTGGCTATAATCTGGCAAAAATGACCAACAACGATTTCTATGCTGATGTGTTTAGCAGGCAAATGTATAACTATAAAAACGTTTATGATCCGGGTACCCGCTTTATGCGTGGCAAACAAAAGGATGGTAAATGGGTGCCTAATTTTGATCCAATTGAATGGGGTGGCCCCTTTACAGAAGGTAATGCATGGCACTATCAGTGGTCGGTATTTCAAGATGTTCAGGGCTTGATCAATCTGATGAAAGGCGAGCAGAATTTCACGGCCAAGCTGGATTCTGTATTTACTGAACCCAACAAAGTTAAAGTAGGAACATATGGTGGCTTAATCCACGAAATGACAGAGATGGTGATGGCCAATCTTGGTCAGTACGCACATGGTAACCAGCCTATACAGCATATGATTTATCTATATAATTATGCCGGCGAACCATGGAAAGCGCAATTCCATGCACGCGATGTAATGTATAAACTTTACAATTCTACAGAAAATGGATATCCTGGCGATGAAGATCAGGGCCAAACTTCATCATGGTATGTATTAAGTGCCATGGGTTTTTATAGTGTTTGCCCAGGTACAGATCAATATGTTATTGGTAGTCCAATGTTCAAAAAAATTACAATTAGTCTGGAAAATGGTAAGAAATTTATCATAGAGGGAAACAACAATAACAAAGAAAACTTTTACATTAGTGCAGCAACGCTGAATGGGAAAACATATACCAAAAACTATATCACACATAGTGACATTACCAACGGGGGTATATTGAAATTTGAAATGAGTAATAAACCAAATCTGCAAAGAGGCCTTTCTGGTGATGATAAGCCTTTTTCTTTATCAAAATAAAACAATGAAACGAAGAATCTTTTTACAAAACACCGGGTTATTGGCAGCCGGACTTATGGTAGATAAAGTATCATTTGCTGCGGCACCTGATTTTCCTATTGTCAGAGTCCCTGAATCAAAAAGACACTTTCAAAGTAAAGCTGTGGAAAGTGCAATAGCTGAATTCAAAAAGAACGTCAAAAACAAGGAATTAGGATGGTTATTTGAGAATTGTTTTCCTAATACTTTAGATACTACGGTAACTTATACGGAGCAAAATGGCAAACCTGATACTTATGTAATCACCGGTGATATTGATGCGATGTGGTTACGCGATAGTACAGCTCAGGTAACACCTTATTTGTCGCTTGTAAAGGATGATAAAAAACTGCATGATATGATTGCAGGTGTAATTAATCATCAGGTAAAATGCATCCATAAAGATCCATATGCAAATGCTTTTTATGGAGATGAAACGAAAGAAGGGGAGTGGAAAACGGATATTACCGACATGAAACCCGGTATTCACGAGCGCAAATGGGAAATTGATTCATTATGTTACCCAATCCGTTTAAGTTATCAATACTGGAAGTTAACTAAAGATACAGCACCGTTTGATACTACCTGGAGAGACGCAATTGCTTTAATTGTAAAGACTTTTAAGGAGCAGCAAAGAAAAGATGGTCTGGGGCCGTATCATTTCCAGCGCAAAACATCCTGGGCTACTGATGGCGTGCCATTAAGTGGTTACGGATATCCGGTAAAACCTGTGGGGTTAATCTGTTCTTCTTTCCGTCCTAGTGATGATGCAACTATTTATAATTTCCTGGTTCCTTCTAACTTCTTTGCTGTTATTAGTTTAAAACAAGCAGCAGAAATATTGAAGGCAGTAAATAAAGATACTGCCCTTGCAAACGAATGTATTGCTTTGGCAACTGAAGTTGAAAACGCATTGCAGAAATATGCTATTGTAACACACCCTCAATTTGGTAAAGTATATGCATTTGAGGTAAATGGTTATGGCAGTTTCAATATTATGGACGATGCTAACGTACCAAGTTTACTGGCACTTCCTTATTTGGGTGCAGTAAAACCTAATGATCCGGTATACATTAATACACGCAAACTAATTCTTTCATTAGAAAACCCTTTCTATTTTGAAGGTAAGGCCGGAAAGGGAATTGGCAGTCCACATACAGGATTAGATAAGATCTGGCCAATTAGTGTTGTAATGAGAGGATTAACGAGCAACAGTGATGCAGAAATTAAGCAATGTTTGCAAACATTGCAAAGCTGTCATGGTGGTACAGGATTTATGCACGAATCTTTTAATAAGAACGATGCTAAAGATTTTACCAGGTCTTGGTTTGCATGGTCAAACACAATTTTTGGAGAGCTGCTTTGGAAAATTTATAAAGAAAAACCACACCTTTTGGTATAGGTTGCAAATGATTATCTAGGTAAAAGGGAGTTGTTGTACAAAGAACAGCTCCCTTTTCAATTATACATAAAACAGTAATTTTGATTAGGCGAAATCGCAATTTTCCACTACAAGAGTTGCAGCACCTAAAAGTTCAGATTGTGATGCAAGATTCGAAACCTTTATTTCGGTATGGTCAGCTAATCGGGGGATGCAGAATTCATTTATGGCTTGTTGTATTGGAGCCATTAAGAATTTACCAGCTGCTGCACCTCGCCCACTTAAAACAATAAGTTCAGGATTCATAATATGAATTAGTGTAGCAATCCCTTTTCCTATTAAAAAGGCTGCATCAGAAAGTATAGAGAGTGCTAAAGGATCTCCGGCCCTTGCTGCATCCAGAAAATGATCTCCTTGTAACCTCGATTCATCTTTAAATAAATTCTCCATACTGGAGCTTATTCCATTGGCCATTTCAGATATTGCCCT
>NZ_CAMLHF010000052.1 GCF_946479715.1 uncultured Pedobacter sp.
CAATAAAGGCCCCTAAACTTATGTTAGTATAAGATCAAAATCCTTTATATTGAATAGGCCCAGCTATATACCAAATAATTATTGCTTACTTTTGTAGTAATTTCTTATCTATAATCTCGTTAAACACAGACTTTGAGCACACTAATTGCAGCCGAAAACTTAGGCCATGCTTATCACGATGAATGGCTTTTTAAAAACTTAACTCTGGGCATACAAACCGGTCAGCGCGTAGCGCTAGTTGGAATAAATGGCGCCGGAAAGAGTACCCTATTAAAATTACTTGCCGAAAGATTCTCTCCTCTTGAGGGTAAAATTGTAAAAAATAAATCCGTAAAGATTGGATTTCTTGATCAAGAACCATCTTTCACTGAAGGTCATTCCATTAGTGATTTCATATTTTCATTGGAAAACAAGCAGCAACAGCTCATCAAAGAATACGAAGAGCTGATAGAAGACCCTAATCCAGACGAAAAGACACTAAATCGCTTATACGAGGAATTAAGCGAACACAATGCCTGGGAGTATGAACATGAGATAAAAACCATTCTTAGCCGTATGGGAATCACTCATTTACAACAGCAGATCTCTACCCTTTCTGGCGGACAGAAAAAGCGTCTGGCCCTGGCGAAACTACTTATTGAGGATCCAGAAATCTATGTATTAGATGAGCCAACGAATCATCTGGATATAGATACGATTGAATGGCTAGAAAAATTACTTACCTCGGGAAACAAAACGATCCTATTGGTGACGCACGATCGTTATTTCCTCGACAATGTATGTAATACTATTGTTGAGTTAGACAGAGGGAAAATATATAATTACAATGGCAACTATGCCTACTTCCTTGAAAAGAAATCTGAAAGAGAAGCTGCTGATGAGAGTACTTTTCAAAAGAACAAAAATCTTTTAAAGAAAGAATTAGAGTGGATGAGAAGGATGCCGCAGGCACGTACTACCAAATCTCAGGCAAGAATTGACGCATTTTACGACTTAGATAGCAAAACAAAGCAACGGACTGACAATCAAAGTATTACTTTAAATGTAAAAATGTCGCGCCAGGGAAACAAAATTCTTGAGCTTGACCATATTGGGCAGTCATTTGATGATAAAAAAATCATCAGCGATTTCAGTTATACATTTAAACGCGCCGACAGAATTGGTCTTGCTGGTAAAAACGGAACTGGAAAATCCACCTTACTAAATATTATTACCGGATTTCTTAAACCTGAAAAAGGAAAAGTTGGCACAGGAGAAACAACCGTTTATGGTTACTATAAACAAGGAGGTTTAGCGTTCAATGAAAAAGAACGTGTTATTGATATTGTAAAATCTGATGCCGAATATATTAAAATGGCAGACGGACAAACCATATCGGCCTCTCAACTTTTAACGTTATTTCTCTTCCCTCCTAAGAAGCAACATGGCATGGTCGAGAAACTAAGCGGTGGAGAAAAGAAGCGCTTGCACCTGATGAAAGTCTTAATGCAAAACCCAAATTTCTTAATCCTAGATGAGCCTACAAATGATCTTGATATCGACACACTAAATGTTCTTGAAGAATTTCTTGAAAATTTCCCAGGTGTACTAATACTTGTATCGCACGATAGATATCTATTAGATAAAATGAGCGAGCAATTATTTATAATGGAGGGAAATGGTGAAGTGACAATTTACAATGGGAACTATTCGGAATACAGATTGAGTCTAGATGCGGCAAAAGAAAAACCAGAAGTAAAAAAGAAAGAAACGCAAACGCCCACCCCTACCCCTGTGGCCCAAAAAAAATTAAGTTACAAAGAGCAGAAAGAACTAGAAGATCTGGAAGCAAGGATTCCTCAAATTGAGACAGAAGTAGAAAAACTAACGCAATCATTATTGGAAATCGATAGCTCAAACTATATTGAGATTCAAACCGTAACCAAGTCTATTGAAAGCTTAAATAGCGAAATGGACACTATAATGGAGAGATGGCTGGAACTTTCAGAAAAATAAATTAATAACTTTACAAACACGTTCCACGTGAAACGCTCCGGAAAATCATCGCAGAGTTTCACGTGGAACATACAAAATATACTAAGCTATGTTTAATGAATATGATGTAATTGTTGTCGGCGCAGGGCATGCGGGTTGCGAAGCAGCAGCGGCAGCAGCAAACCTTGGATCTTCTGTACTATTGATCACGATGAACATGGAGACCATTGCACAGATGAGTTGTAACCCGGCAATGGGCGGAGTAGCCAAAGGACAAATAGTTCGGGAGATCGATGCTATGGGCGGGTACTCCGGAATCATAAGCGACAAGACAACTCTTCAATTCAGAATGCTAAACCTTTCTAAAGGTCCGGCGATGTGGAGCCCAAGAACCCAAAATGACCGCAAAAGATTTGCTGAGGAATGGCGACTCGCTTTAGAGCGAACTCCTAATGTCGACTTCTGGCAAGATATGGTAAGCAGCCTTGTCATTAAAAACAATACTGTAGTCGGAGTTAAAACTTCCTTAGGTGTCGAGATAAAAGGCAAGTCTGTTGTGCTCACAAACGGAACATTCTTAAATGGAGTTATCCATGTCGGCGAGAAAAAATTCGGAGGTGGCCGAACCGGAGAAAAAGCAGCAACCGGAATTACAGAACAACTTACAGAGTTAGGATTTGAAGCAGGGCGAATGAAAACCGGCACCCCTCCCCGAGTAGATGGAAGATCACTAAATTACAGTGTTATGGAAGAGCAATGGGGCGACGAAAATCCAGGTAGATTTTCCTATACAAATGTAGCCAGACCAACCGAGCAACGTTGCTGCTGGATCACCTATACAAACTCCGAAGTGCACGAGACCTTAAAGGAAGGCTTCGAAAAATCACCTATGTTCACCGGTCGTATTAAAGGCTTGGGCCCAAGGTACTGTCCTTCCATTGAAGACAAAATCAATAGATTTGCTGAACGCGAAAGACATCAAATATTTGTTGAGCCAGAAGGCTGGAATACCTGTGAAATCTATGTGAATGGATTCTCTACCTCATTGCCAGAAGATGTACAATATAAAGCACTAACTAAGATCCCAGGATTCGAAAATGCCAAAATGTTCAGACCGGGTTATGCCATTGAGTACGATTATTTCCCGCCTACCCAATTATCTTTAACCTTAGAGACCAAGTTAATCAGCAATTTGTTTTTCGCTGGCCAAATAAATGGCACAACCGGATACGAAGAGGCTGCTAGTCAGGGTTTTATAGCAGGAATAAATGCCCATCAGAAGGTAAAAGACAAACATGAGCTTATCATGAAGCGATCTGAATCTTATATTGGTGTTTTAATAGATGATCTTGTAACCAAAGGCACCGAAGAGCCATACAGAATGTTTACATCCAGAGCCGAGCACAGACTTTTACTTAGACAAGATAATGCCGACATCAGGCTCTCCCCTATTGGTCATAGTCTGGGCTTAATAAATGATGAACGTCTGAATCTGGTTAGGCAAAAAGTAACAAATTCAGATGCTATCGTAGAGTTCTCTAAGAAACAGGCGATTGACATGACTCAGGCAAATACGCTCCTGCAAGATTTAGGAACAAGCGCATTAAATCAGACGGTAAAAGTATTCAATCTGTTAAGTCGCCCGCAAGTAGGAATAAACAATATAAGAACTGTTAGTCCTAACTTTAATGAGTTTTTAGATCAATTTGACAAAGAAACTATTGAGCAGGCTGAAATAAAAATCAAGTATGAGAGTTATTTTGAAAAGGAACAGGAAATTGTAAATAAAATGCAAAAGATGGAAGACAAAGATATTAATCCAAATTTTGACTATTCTCAATTAGTATCTTTATCAAAAGAGGCTCGTGAAAAATTGTTAAAAATAAAACCAAGAACTCTTGGACAAGCATCCCGAATTTCAGGTGTTTCGCCGTCTGACATATCGGTTTTAATGGTGCATATTAGCAAATAACACGTAACTAACTGGATAATAATATATTAGATATAAAGATAACAACTTAAAATCTGGCTTATTTTAAAACGATATAAGCCACTTTTAAAAAAATTTAATGATATCTATTAAAAACAGGTTTAAATTCAATACAACTCATATAAATGGCTAAAAATAACAACCTAGTCTTCTTAAGGAATTTCACTATCTTATTTTTGATAGTTTCTTTAATTTATAGCTGTGCAAGTATTCAGCAACCTCAGGGCGGGCCCAGAGACACCACCCCTCCCAAGGTTTTAAGCATGGTACCAAAAGACGAGACTACAAATTTCACATCCAAAAAAGTTGTTATAGAATTTGATGAGTATTTTAAACTACAGAATGAGTTTAAAGAATTTTCAGTTTCACCTGAAATGCCTAAACCTCCCGTTTTAAAAACGAAAGGAAAAAAATTAGAAATATCTTTTCCGGATAGCCTCGAAAAAAACACAACATATACTTTAAACTTTGGAAAGTCTGTTGCCGATGTTAATGAATCTAACGTAGTCAAAAATTTAACCTATGTATTTTCAACAGGCCCAAAACTTGATTCACTAAGCATTAAAGGAAAAGTAACAAATTCACTAACCGGAGAACCCGAATTAGACGCTGTTGCATTTATACTGCCCCTAAATAGAGATACACTATTTGGAAAAGGCAAACCGTCTATTTATACCCTTACAGATAGCAGTGGTAATTACAGTTTAAAGAATTTAAGGAGCGATACTTATAAACTATACGTACTCAAAGAAAAAAGCGGTGATAAAATCTACCAGCAAGCAACAGACGAAATTGGTTTTCTAAAGGATTCTATCGTTTTAACCAAGAATATGGATAGCATGAATCTAAAAGTATTTAAAGAGGATGCTACCGTATTTAGAATCCTTGACAAACGCCTAAATCCAGACGGAAGTATACTATTAACTTTTAATCAAAAGCTGAAGAAGCCGGAAGCAATAATTCTGGATCCTCCCGCTTTAGACGCTTCAAAGAAAATTAAATTTAGCAAGAACAATGATTCACTAAAAGTTTGGCTTACAGATTTAAGCTTCGATTCAACAAAAGTAAGCATTAAAGAAAATGGAAAATTGCTTCAAACAGCAACGCTAACCAGAGGTAAAAAAGAGACATATACCCGATCATTAACAGCATTAAATAATCTTGATAACCGGGCATTGCCACCGGGAAGAACGCTAAAATTTACCTTCAATTTTCCAATAGAAAGCTTTGATGCAAGCAAAATAACCCTATTGGAAGACTCAGTACCTACCAAAAATTTTACTCTAACTAAAGATAGCTTAGACCAACTCTCTTATTATTTCAGGTATCCATGGAAACAAAAAACCATGTACGATATCACATTCGCTCCCGGGGCATTTACAGCCATCTTTAAAGCTCAAAACAAGGAAATAAAAACCTCACTTGAGCTTGGCAAGAAAGATGACTACGGAACACTAAAAGTAAAAATTGTACCTCCTGAAAAACAAAAAAGTTATATTCTGGAAATTATTGATGGCAATAAAAGCATCGTAAATACAATAGTTGTAAAACAAGATACATCTGTCACCTTTAGTAATTATAAAGGCGGAAAATACTTCATAAGAATAACCTACGATACCAATAAAAATGGCGTATGGGACACTGGAAGTGTCGCCTTGGGAATACAACCAGAAAAAATATGGAACGAGCCTAAGGAGCTATCTATCAGGCCTAACTGGGAAAGAAATGAAGTAATAACTATTCCAAAAGAATAAGCTATCTGAACCAGTCAGAATACATAATATAATTATCCGGCAACTTATTTAATAAAGCCCTTTGCTCATCAGTAATTGGCTTTATTTTTTTTGCAGGTGTACCGGCATAAATAAATCCACTTTCACAGTGTGTATTCTCTAAAACAACAGCCCCTGCAGCAATAATAGTATAATCTTCAACCACTGCATTATCCATTATAATGGCACCCATGCCAACCAATATATGATTGTTTAAGGTACATCCATGTACAATCGCATTATGGCCCACAGATACTCTATTTCCTATCTTGGTGGACGCTTTCAGGTAAGTAGCATGAATCACCGCCCCATCCTGAATATTGCTATCATCACCTATCGTAATCTTATTTACATCCCCTCTAATCACGGCATTAAACCAAACAGAGCAATTTTTTCCCATAACCACATCTCCAACTATTGTAGCATTAGGGGCAATAAAACAATTTTCACCCCATTTTGGATGTACATCTTTAACTGGTAATATAACTGGCATAATTAAAAAATTGTATCTGTTAATTGTTCTGAATGATTAGGATAATCAGTAGTAAAATGAAGTCCTCTGCTCTCTTTCCTGGCCATAGCCGATTTTATAACGATGAAAGCTACCTGAATTACATTTCTTAACTCACAAAGCTTTACTGAAACCTTATTTCCTTTATAAAAATCCTCTGTTTCCTGATGCAATAAATACAAACGTCTCATCGCTCTTTCCAACCTAAAATCAGAGCGAACTATACCAACATAATCACTCATTAATTTCTGAGTTTCTCTTAGATTATGAGTTACTAATATGTCTTCATTTGATTGTGTAACCCCATGATCATTCCATTCAGGAATGTTATCAGGAATCACATTATTCATAAAATTAGCTACAGCATGTTCAAATATACGATGAGCAAATACAGGAGCTTCTAATAAAGAATTAGAGGCCAACCTGTTCGCTCCATGTAAACCTGTCGAAGAACACTCGCCACAAGCATATAAATTCTTTATAGACGACCTTCCAAACTCATCTACAAATATTCCACCACACATATAATGAGCCGCAGGAGTAACTGGTATAAGATCCTTAGTCATATCTATACCTATAGACAAACATTTAGCATATATATTAGGAAAATGAGCTAAAATATCAGCCTTTTTTCTATTTGTTATATCCAGATAAACAAAATCCTCACCCGATTTTTTCATTTCAGCATCAATAGCTCTTGCTACTATATCCCTTGGCGCCAAAGATCCGCGTTTATCATATTCATACATAAACTCTTCACCATTTTTCCTTCTAAGTACACCTCCAAAACCCCTGACAGCTTCAGAAATTAAAAAGGCTGGATACTCTCCAGGGTGATATAAAGCAGTTGGATGGAACTGAATAAATTCCATATTCCTTACTTTTCCTTTAGCTCTATAAACCATTGCCATTCCATCGCCAGTAGCAATAACCGGGTTTGTAGTACTCGAATAAATATGTCCGGCACCACCAGAAGCCATGATAGTCACATTTGCCAATATCTTTTCCACATCGTTAAGCTCTGTATTAAAGGCATATATCCCATAACAGTTAATAACCTCAGTAGCTTTATCAACATGAATACCAAGGTGATGTTGAGTAATTAACTCCAAACAGAAGTAGTGTGTTAATATCTCTATGTTTTCATTCTGATGAATTTGCTTCAATAACACACTTTCAATTTCATAGCCTGTTACATCTTTATAATGTAAAACACGGTGTTCAGAATGCCCGCCTTCCTTTGCCAGATCATACACTCCGGTACCATCTTTATCAAAGTTAGTCCCATAGTCGATGATCTCTTGTATGCGTTGAGGTCCCTCAGTTACAACCACTTCTACAATATGCTTATCACATAAACCATCTCCGGCAATTAATGTATCCTCAATATGCTTCTCAAAAGAATCATCTTTATCTACAACAACAGCCACTCCACCCTGGGCATATTTAGTATTAGATTCGTCTTCGTTAGACTTAGTAACAATTAATACTTTGCCATATTTAGCTGCCTTTAATGCAAAGCTCAAACCGGCAATACCTGATCCTATGACCAAAAAATCTACTTTTCTCATTAAAATGTGTTATTTCCACTCCTTTGTTAACAACGTTGATATAATTGTTAACTACTTGTCTAAATAAATAGAACAATTTTATTTGAATGTTTAAAGCTAAGCTAAAATGGTAATTCAACACAATATTTTAACTTATTTTTAAGCATAAACGTATAGGTTATTAACTTTTTATTCACTAACTAAGAATACACATATTCGTATTGATAAGTTTTAGAGTGATTTAATATATCGTTGTAAATCAGCCGATATTTTTAATAAAAATGTAATCTAAATGTTAATAAGTTACTAATAACTCATAAAGAAGCATTTTTTTGAAGTACTTTTAAACAATACTAACACACTAATAAACAATAGAAATCTATTTATATATAATAATTATATTTTATTGAAGTGTTGAAAGCTCCGTACATTTACAAAAGTTCCAAAACAGATAATTAAAATTTATCCTGTTCTTTGCTGTACTAAAAAAGAAATATTAAAACAGAAAATATCAACTCATTAAAATGGACACCTTAGAGGAAATTAACAGAAAAGGTTTTGTAGATGAAAAGATCGATCCCACACTTGACCTTTTTGAGGAAATTGAAAAATTAAAAAAGGAAAAGAATGCGATAATATTAGCTCACTATTACCAGGAGCCTGATATTCAGGACATAGCAGATTATATCGGAGATAGCTTAGGGCTTTCTCAGGAAGCTGCTAAGACTGAGGCAGATATCATTGTTTTTGCCGGGGTGCATTTTATGGCAGAAACGGCTAAAATTCTTTCTCCTAATAAAACTGTTTTGTTGCCGGATGTTAAAGCAGGATGCTCATTAGCAGATAGTTGCCCACCACATTTGTTTAAGAAATTTAAAGAAAAATACCCTGATCACCTGGTAATAACGTATGTAAACTGCACAGCAGAGCTAAAGGCATTGAGCGATATCGTGTGTACCTCCACAAATGCTGTTCAAATTGTTGAAAGTTTACCAAAAGATCAGAAAATTATCTTCGGACCGGATAAAAATCTTGGTGCATGGGTAGCAAAGAAAACCGGTAGAGACCTGGTATTATGGAATGGTGCATGTATGGTGCACGAAATATTCTCCAGAGAAAAAATAACAAAACTTAAAGAGCGCCATCCTAATGCAAAGTTTATTGCGCATCCTGAATGTGAAGAAGCGGTACTAAAAATGGCCGATTACATTGGTTCTACAACGGGATTGTTAAAATATTCCATAAATAACGATGCTCAGGAATTCATTGTAGCAACAGAAAGCGGCATTATTCATCAAATGGAGAAAGCTAATCCTGGAAAAACCTTCATACCTGCGCCACCAAACAACAGTTGTGCATGTAATGAGTGCCCGTATATGAAAAGAAACACGTTAGAAAAGCTTTATTTGTGTTTAAAAAATGGATCTCCAGAGGTAACAGTACCTGAAGATATCATTGTAAGAGCAAGAAAACCAATTGAAAGAATGCTTGAGATATCTGCAAGTTTAGGGTTGTAAAAATTTGCTACCACCACCACGTCATCCTGAATTTATTTCAGGATCCCACACATGTAGGGTGGACTTGCTAGTGTGGGATCCTGAAATAAATTCAGGATGACGAATCGCATAAAAAAAGAATGTTGGTAACTATGTTAATTCACTATAAAACAATAGTATAAAGAAATAAGATAATGTTTGAGAATAAGGAAAGAACGGATATTTCAGAGCTGGGAGAATTTGGGCTGATAAAGCATTTAACAGATACTTTCAAAATAAGACATGAAAGCAGTATAAAAGGCATAGGTGATGATGCAGCAGTATTAAATTTTGACAGCAAACAAGTACTGATTTCTACAGATCTGTTACTCGAAGGAATTCATTTTGATCTGGCTTATGTGCCGCTAATGCATTTAGGTTATAAAGCAGTTCAGGTAAACCTAAGCGATATTTACGCGATGAATGGTATTGCAACTCAGGTAACCGTTTCTATAGGTTTGTCGAGCAAATTTCCTTTAGAAGCAGTTGAAGAAATCTACAAAGGAATTGAACTGGCCTGCAATAAATTTAACATCGATCTTATAGGAGGTGATACCTCAGCAAGTAAACAAGGATTGGTAATTAGCGTAACAAGTATTGGTTATGCCGAAAAAAATGATGTTGTTTATAGAAATGGAGCTGGTGAAGGTGATCTTCTATGTGTTTCCGGAGATTTAGGTGGTGCGTATGTTGGGATGCAAATATTAGAAAGAGAGAAGCTTATTTTCCTTGAAAATCCTAATATCCAGCCAGATTTAGAGGGTAAAGATTATATCATTGAACGTCAGCTAAAACCTGAAGGAAGAAGAGATATAGTTGATCTTCTGGCACAAATGGACATAAAACCAACCTCAATGATTGATGTATCAGATGGATTGGCTTCTGAAATATTACACATTTGCCAGCAATCAGAAAAAGGATGCAACCTTTATGAAGAAAAAATTCCAATAGATCCAATGACTTATGAAACGGCACGCGAACTTGGTTTAGACCCAACTGTATGTGCTTTAAGTGGTGGCGAAGACTATGAATTGCTGTTTACAATTAAACAGGAAGACTATCCTAAACTAAAAAATGATGTCGATATCACTATTATTGGTCACATCACTGATAAAAATTCGGGATGTAAAATGATATCCAAATCCAATGTTGTGCATGAATTAAAGGCACAAGGATGGAACGCATTTAAATTATAAAATATCTTCCTCATCAGGTAAGGTAGAATCCAGAAATTTGGTGTCAATCTGCTTAGTAGCTTTGGCACCTAATTTCTTAATTTTCTCTGAGGTATTAGAAAGATTTCCGGCACCTGTAGAAAGCTTATTTAAAGCTTTATCATAAGCATCCTGGCTTTGCTTAATGTTCTTTCCTATCCCCTCCATATCAGTTAAAAAACCAACAAACTTATCATACATACTGCCACTTAAACGAGCAATTTCAAGTACATTTCTATTTTGTCTTTCTTGTTTCCAGATACTTGCAATGGTTCTTAAAGTAGCCAGTAAAGTAGAAGGACTTACAATAACTATTTTTCTGTCCCAGGCATAATTAAAAAGCTCAGCATCCTGTTGTACTGCAATACCAAAAGAAGATTCAATTGGTATAAATAGCAATACAAAATCAGGCGAATTGATCTGATAAAGATCATGGTAGTTCTTAGCAGATAACCCTTGTATATGGGCTTTTATAGAAGCAAGGTGTTGTTTTAAATACAATTCTTTATCCTCATCAGTATCTGAAGTAACCAATCGTTCATAAGCCAGTAAAGATACCTTAGAATCAATTATTATATGTTTATCATCCGGAAGGTCAATAATAACATCCGGTTGCATTCTACCCCCATCAGATGAGCTTAAACTGGTCTGTATTCTGTATTCTCTATCCTTTACCAGGCCAGATCTTTCTAAAACACGTTCCAGTATTACTTCGCCCCAGTTTCCTTGCTTTTTATTATCGCCTTTAAGTGCCCTGGTTAAGTTATTGGCATCTTCCTGAATTTGCTTGGTCTGATCCATTAATTGTGAGATCACACCTTTCAAAATATTTCTTTCATCTGATTCAGATTTATAAACTTTATCTACCTTTTCTTCAAAAGCCTTGATGTTTTCTTTAAATGGATTTAAAATAATGTCAAGATTAGTCTTGTTTTGTTCTGTAAACCTTGCTGTCTTTTCTTCGAGAACTTTATTGGCTATATTTTCAAATTCCAGCTTAAATCTTTGTTGTAGTTCCGCAATATATTTATCCTGTTCAATCTGTCTTTCACGCTGTGCAATAAGCGATTCTTCGGCTTTTATCACTTTACTGCGCTCGTTCATGTAATTGAGGCGAAGATCATTCAATTCATCTTCCAGTTTCAATTTTTCATCCTTTAACCAATTCATCGATTTTTGGTGTTCCAATTCCTTTAACTCCAAAAGAGCAATATGATTTTGGTTAGCCGCTGGTTTCTTAAACAATAAAAAAATAAGTGAGGCTAAAATAATAACTAATAATACTATTCCTGTTATTTCCATACTAATATTGTTATCAAATGTGGCTATAATAACTTTAAATTGCAAAAATAAATAGTATTTATTTGGTTAGATTATAGAGAATCTATAACGAGCCTGGCTGCGTCTTCTCCGGTTTGAGTGCCCATTGCAATTCCCATTCCGTTACACCTGACAGCACAGAAAACATTGGTTTTTATTTCTTTAATTATAGGATTTATAGTAGATCCGAAGCCCATAATTCCGCTCCAGGTTTGGTCTATTTGAAAAGATGTTTCAGGTAAAATTACTTCTGACAACAATTTTGTTAATGCATTTTGTACTAACTCAGTAGTTCCGAATTCAGTGGTTTCTTCTGCTTTAAAATCAAGGTTTCTTCCACCTCCTAAAAGAAGCCTTCCATCTATATTTCTAAAATAATAATACCCTTTATCGTAATGAAAAGTACCTTTTATTTTTAAGTTCTTTATAGGCTTTGTAATGATCACCTGGCCACGTCCAGGAACCACATCTAAAGAAGGCAATAGCTTCTTAACAAAAGCATTGGTACAGATCAATAGCCTTTTACATCTAAAATTTCCATCCGCGGTTAAAATTACCTGCTCATCCCCTTCTTCTTTTAGCTCAGTAACTATACAGGAGTTAAAAATAGTTATCCCTTGTGATGATGCTTTGTTAAGCAAACACTGCATCATTTTTCCGGTATCTATTTGTGCTTCCAAAGTATTTTCTAAAAGGACGCTAACATCTTTAAAACCAAACTCGGAAATTTTACTGTCTGCAGTTTTAAATACCCCCTGTTTGCCCGATATTTCCTTTAAAAGCTGGTTATAATGGCCAATTTTGGAGACACACAATGAAGATAATTCATTTTCTAACGGCTTAAATAATTCATAACCTCCATAATTCTGATAAGATATAGAACTGTCCCCTAACAGCTTTCTGAGCTTTAGGAGGCCGTCCCAGCGTTTATCAATTAATTTAAATAAACCATCGGTTCCTATAATTTTCTCTTGTTCAATTAATTCAGAAATACTTCCAAAACAAGCAAAGCCTGCATTCTTTGTACTGGCCCCAGAGGGTAAGAAACCCCTTTCTAAAATGGCTATACTTAAATTTGGGGTTTCTTTTTTTAAACTAATTGCCGCATTTAGGCCCACAATTCCACTTCCTATGACAATAATATCATAGTTAAAAAAGTACTGTTTTTCCCAATAAGAAATCAATGCCGACATAATATAAAATTATGTTATTTTTTGATTATCAGATAAATTGGGAACGCTTTTTGATTAAAAACTAATGAGATTACAAAACTAAAAAAATGGGAATTTATTTGATTTTAATAATCCCGGTTCTAATACTAAGCATGTTTGTACAATGGAGATTTAGAAATAAATTTTCAAAATATGCTGAAATGCACTTGAATTCGGGATTTTCGGGAAAAGAGGTTGCAGAGAAAATGCTGCACGACAATGGGATATTTGATGTAAGGGTGATGAGTACCGATGGACAATTATCAGATCATTATAATCCTTCAGATAAAACAGTTAACCTAAGTACAGATGTCTTTTATGGACGTAGCGTTGCAGCAGCAGCAGTAGCAGCTCATGAGTGCGGGCATGCCTTACAACAGGCTAAATCATATAGTTGGTTAAACCTTAGAACCAATATGGTGCCTTTGGTAAGTCTAACTTCAAACCTTTTACAATGGGTATTAATTTTGGGAGTTTTATTAATTGCTTTTACTTTTAACCCTGTTGTTTTAACAATTGGCGTAGTAGGTTTAACACTAATAACTATTTTTAGTATAATTACCCTGCCGGTAGAGTTTGATGCCAGCAGAAGAGCGCTTATATGGTTAAAAAACAATAAAGAGATACTGTATACAACAGAAGAAAATACACAGGCTAAAGATGCACTTTGGTGGGCGGCCATGACTTATGTAGTAGCCGCATTAGGTGCCATGACTAATCTTATCTATTACCTTTCCATATTATTTGGAAGGCAAAAAGCTTAGTTTAATCTATAAGAAGCTATTAAGCTAAATTTAGGAATATCAACTGTAAATTCAGTATCATCAAACAGACGGCTCATTAAATAGCTTCCATTCATGGTACCCATATCAGTTGTTAAATTGCAGCCAGACACGTAAGAATGACTTTCTCCAGGTTCAATTACAGGCTGTAGACCAATAACCCCTTCGCCTTCTACTTCTCTTTGAACACCACTTGAATCAAAAATGAACCATTGACGTCTTTTAAGCTGTATAGCGTAATCTGAAAGGTTTTCTATATTGATGCGGTAGGCAAATACATAGTGATCATTTGCTGGATTAGAATATTCATCCTGATACACGGTTTCTACCGAAATTTTAACACCATCTGTTATCGCTGTAACCATTACAATTTTATTTTTTAAATGTTTTTCAAAAATCACGCCATTTCCCCAACCGGGAGAATGTTATGATACTTATCTGCCACTTCGTCTAGGATACTATGTATAGTTTCTATGTTATCCTCTTTGACAAGCAACATTCTATAAGGTTTAAAGTCTGGTAATCCTTTAAAGTAATTTGCATAGTGGCGTCTCATTTCGAATACACCAACTTTAGGGCCTTTCCATGCAATTGATTTCTCAAAATGCGTTCTGCACACTGTAACACGCTCTTCAACACTTGGTCCGGCTAAAATTTCGCCCGTATTAAAAAAGTGTCTTATTTCCCTGAATATCCATGGATATCCAATAGCAGCCCGGCCAATCATGATACCGTCAATCTCATATTCCAGTCTCCAGTCTGCCGCCTTTTGTATGCTATCTACGTCACCATTACCAAAAATTGGAATTTTTATACGAGGGTTACGTTTAATCTCTCTTATCAGTGTCCAGTCTGCCTCGCCTTTATACAGCTGAGCCCTTGTTCTTCCATGAATTGTTAACGCTTGGATACCGATATCTTGTAATCTTTCTGCAACTTCTTCAACATTTTTGGTATTGTCGTCCCATCCAAGTCTGGTTTTAACCGTTACAGGCAAATGTGTAGCTTTTACGACAGCCTCGGTCATCTTAACCATCTTGTCAATATCTTGTAGCAAACTAGCTCCTGCACCTCTACAAGCAACGTTCTTAACCGGGCAGCCATAATTGATATCCATCAGATCAGGATTGGCCAGCGTAGCAATTTCAGTAGCCTCTCTCATGTGGTCAATCTCACTTCCAAATATCTGTATGCCAATAGGGCGCTCATACTCAAAAATATCAAGTTTAGCCCTGCTTTTTGCAGCATCCCTAATTAGCCCTTCCGACGAAATAAATTCGGTGTACATCATATCTACCCCGCTTTGTTTACAAACAAAACGGAAAGGAGGATCGCTCACATCTTCCATCGGTGCAAGCAATAAAGGGAACTCTCCCAGGTCAATATTTCCTATCTTTACAGACATTTTTCTATCTTCAATGCAAATTTCAAAGTGCAAAGGTACAAATAATCAAAATAATGAATTTCATAGAAAAGCAACGAGACGAAAATAGTCCTTATACGCAGCTACTTATGCTCATTGGATACATAATAGCGGGCCTTTTTGCTTTTTCTATTATTGCGCTTATAATTATAGTTGCCATGTATGGACTAGGATCGCTTACCGATCCTACAATACTTTCTGGTGGTGAGGAGAAATATCGTCCCGCATTACAAATTTTGCTGGCCGCTACTTCTATCGGAATGTTTTTGGCCCCACCCTTATTCCTGGCCTTAACAGAAAGAAGAAAAATAAATGTATTCTACGGTTTTAAAAAGCCAGAACCGAACCTTTTGCTCATCGTTTTATTAATTATGATAGTTTCTATGCCGGTTATGGAGTGGACAGCCATGATTAATCAAAAAATGGTACTTCCTGATTACCTGAAATGGATAGAAACCTGGATGAGAGAGAAAGAAGACCAGGCCATGCAAACCACCTTGCTCCTTTTAAAAATGAAGCACATCAGCGAGCTTGTAGTTAACCTTTTGTTAATTGCATTATTACCAGGCATAGCAGAGGAATTGATGTTTAGAGGGGCTGTACAGCGCTCATTTTTAAGGATTTTTAAAAACCCGCATGTCGCAATTTGGGCTTCAGCCTTCCTTTTCAGTGCTATACATTTACAGTTTTATGGCTTTTTACCACGTTTCTTATTGGGTGCCGGTTTTGGCTATATCTATTATTGGAGTGGTAATTTATGGTACTCAATGTTAGCCCATTTTTTAAATAATGCTTATGCGGTATGTGTAGCATGGTATATGCAGAAAAACAATATACCTTTGTCTGAAGCAGACAATACAAGTCATTTTGCCTGGTATGGATACCTGATCAGTTTCATTTTAACGATTTTTGTATTCCAATTTTTTAAAAATAAAACATCAAAAACTTATGAGCAGCAATTGGATTAAGGTTTATGAAACAGAAGATCAATTTCAGGCGGAGATTCTTAAACAAGGATTAGAGGCAATTGATATCGATGCGGTTGTATTAAACAAACAAGATTCATCTTACAAAACGTTTGGCATCTTAACAGTTCTAGTACATCCGGATGACTCCGAAAAAGCGAAGGAATACATTTTAGAAAATAATATTTAATGAAAACCAGAGCAATAACCGCGTTCTTTTTTACCATAGTGATGTTGGGATCCATCTTTTTAGGTGGCTATACCTTTACTTTTTTTTACCTGCTTTTAAGTCTTGCCGCGCTATTTGAATTCTTTAAACTGATCAAAACAGCGGGAATAAGACCACACAGAAATATTGCGCTTTTTGCAGCTACACTAGTATTTTTAATGACCGCAGGATACCATTACCTGCAATTTGAAACCAAATACCTGTTGCTGTTAGTGCCACTTCTATTTTCAGTATTCATCAGCGAACTCTATAAAAAAGATAAAATACCGTTTGCCAATATATCCTATACTTTTGTAGGATTTGTATATGTAACAACCCCATTTTGTTTCTTTTATTCGCTTGGGTTTCTAGCCAGCAGTCCTGAATATAGCTTTCATTTACCGCTGTCCTTTTTACTGATGCTATGGGCCAACGATACTGGCGCTTACCTTTTTGGAATGAAATTCGGCAAAACACGACTTTTTGAGCGTCATTCGCCAAAAAAATCATGGGAAGGTTTCTTTGGAGGGATGTTTACCAGCGTGCTCGCATCTTACCTTATATCTTTACAATTTACAGAAATAAACAGCTGGGTTTGGGCCGGAATGGCACTTTTAATAGCAAGCTTTGGCACACTTGGAGATCTTGTAGAATCAATGCTTAAACGAAGCCTTAACGTTAAGGATTCAGGCACTTTTTTGCCTGGACATGGTGGCTTGTTGGATCGGTTTGATGGTCTTTTAATTGCCGCCCCAGTGGTATACGCTTATTTATATCTTTTACTACATTAAAGAAGCTTTTAATTGAATACACGGTGGCTTAATGATACCTGCACAGTGAGTCCACGTTATCTCAGTAAAAACGTGGACTTAACGTGGACTCACTGTGGACTCAACGTGGACTTAAACGGAACGATTCGGGTTCTTTAATGGTTGAAGCAGATACTCCAGGCCATTGAGTTTAATTTCATAAAGTGTAGCAATCATTTCGCCAAGTTTTCCCGGAGGAAAACCTTCTTTATGAAACCAGATCAGATAAGATTCTGGCAGATCGCATATAATACGCCCTTTATATTTGCCAAATGGCATTTGCATGGTAACCAGATCTTTCAGTATTTGCGGATTCATTTCGCTTTAAATTAATTAACCACCATTTCGAGCATTTCTACTGCTTCATCAACTGTATTAAGGTTATCAAAGGCAATTCTTAAGCTGTCTTTAACTTCTTTTAAATTACATAGTCGGGGGTGGATTTGTGCAAAGTGCAATATTTTATTGAACATTGTTGAATCAAAGAACGAAGATTGTTTGTCTGTTATGAAATAACCGCGTAAAGTGCCTTTTTTGAAGGTTATTTTTTCAAAAGCCAGCTTTTTAGCTACCCATTGCAATCTCAACACATTCAGCATGGTTTTAACAGGCTTTGGAACCGGGCCAAACCGATCTTTTAAACTTAGCTCAAATGCTTTTAACTGGGTTTCGTTCTCTATTTTAGACAGCTCAGTGTATAGATTATACCGTTCTGTAATGTTGGTTACATAATCGTCAGGAATGTATAATTCCAAATCAGTATCTATCTGTGTAAAGGTAACAAAGGGACGTTCCGGCTCATCTTTAAAGAGGCCTTTAAACTCATCTGCTTTAAGCTCCTGTATGGCTTCATCAAGTATTTTATGGTACATTTCGAAACCTATTTCGGCAATAAAGCCACTTTGCTCGGCTCCTAACAGGTTTCCACTGCCGCGGATGTCCAAATCCCTCATCGCGATGTTAAAGCCGCTCCCAAGGTCTGAAAACTCTTCTATTGCACTAAGTCTTTTACGGGCCTCAGAGGTTAAGGTTGAAAGCGGGGGACTAAGCAGGTAACAGAAAGCTTTTTTGTTAGACCGGCCTACCCTGCCACGCATCTGGTGCAGGTCACTTAATCCAAACATATGAGCATGGTTAATGATGATGGTATTTGCGTTTGGAATGTCCAAACCTGCCTCAATAATTGTTGTGGCAACTAATACGTCCTTTTCGCCATTTATAAAATCAAGCATTACATCTTCAAGCGCATCGCCATCAAGCTGCCCGTGGGCTATACCAATGCGTGCTTTTGGAACCAGACGTTGTATTAAACCGCCCAATTGAGGGAGGTCGTTTACTCGGTTATGGATAAAGAATACCTGCCCGCCACGATCAAGTTCAAATTGAACGGCTTCCTGAATCAGTTTATCATTAAAAACGTGTAATTCTGTATTTACAGCCTGCCTGTTTGGTGGTGGGGTACTCATGATGGAAAGATCCCTCGCTCCCATTAATGAGAAATGGAGCGTACGTGGAATTGGTGTTGCGGTAAGGGTTAGGGTGTCTACATTCACCCTCAGAGCCTTCAGTTTTTCTTTTGATGCAACGCCGAATTTCTGTTCCTCATCAATGATCATGATGCCCAGATCTTTGAATTTTACATCCTTGCTCAGCAAACGGTGGGTACCAATAATGATATCTACCTTGCCATCAACAACTGCCGCAAGGGTATCTTTTATCTGTTTGTTGGTTTTAAAACGGTTAATATAGTCGACATTGCAGGGGAAGCCTTTTAAACGACCCGAGAAAGTTTTAAAGTGCTGTAACGCCAAAATGGTGGTAGGCACCAGTACTGCTGCTTGTTTGCCGTTTGCAACGGCTTTAAAGGCAGCACGTATGGCAATCTCTGTTTTACCAAAACCTACATCGCCGCATACAAGTCTATCCATCGGATGTGGAGCTTCCATGTCTTTTTTAACATCACTTGTGGCCTTTTCCTGATCGGGGGTGTCTTCGTAAATGAAGGAAGCCTCTAATTCTGTTTCCAGGTAGCCATCGGGATCAAATGCAGTACCAACCTGCGATTTTCTTAGGGCATATAACTTAATCAGGTCGCGGGCTATGTCTTTAACTTTTTTTTTAGTGGTCTTTTTAAGCTTGTCCCATGCTTCGGTACCTAGCTTGTTCATTTTAGGGGCGGTACCATCTTTTCCGCTGTATTTTGCAATGCGGTTTAGGGAATTGATGTTTACGTAAAGCAGGTCATTATCGGCATATACCAGTCTGATCATTTCCTGTGTTTTTCCGTTTACTTCTACCTTTTCCAGACCGGCATATTTACCTATTCCATGGTCAATATGGGTCACAAAATCGCCAGGCTTTAAATCTCTGAGTTCTTTTAAAGTTATAGCCTGACTGCGCTGATAGCCTCTTTTGAGCTTGTATTTGTAGAAACGATCAAAAATCTGGTGGTCGGTATAAAAGGCCACGTGTTGTTGTGCATCTACAAATCCTTCTCTTAAAGGGATGTTTACCGGAGTAAACTTTGCCGTTTTATCTATATCGTCTAATATGGCGTATAAACGTTCGGTTTGCTTGGTTGAGGAGCTAAAGATAAAGTTATGGATACCTTGCTTTTCATTTTCTTTGATGTTGTGAATAAGCAAGTTAAAGTCTTTATTAAAGGATGGCTGTGGCTTGGTTTCGAACTGAAAAACCTGGTCTGTTTTGTAAAAAAATTGCTTTCCAAATTCAACCAGAAGAAAATCCTGGAGCATATCGGCCATCATTTTTTCGTCGGTAAAGGCGAATTTAGGGTCAATCCAGTCTTGATTTTCTGCTTTTTCTTTTACTGGCAAAGCTTTCCAAAGCTCTAAAGCCTTTTTGTAGCCTGATTTAACAATGTCGAGGGTAAATTCTACATCTCTAAACCAAAGCTGGGTGTCTTTTTCTATATAGTCGAGCAAGCTGATGTTGCTTTCTGTAAGGTATTTTGATTGAACATTTGGGATGATGGTGAAGGTTTTTACATCCTCAACGGACAGCTGACTTTCTATTTCGAAGGTTCGGATGCTTTCTATTTTATCGCCAAAAAACTCGATACGATATGGCAGATCGTGTGAGAATGAAAAAATATCTACTATACCACCACGGATTGAAAACTGACCGGGCTCGTAAACGAAATCGGTACGGTTAAAATCGTAGTCTATCAGAAACTCATTTATGAAATCGATTCCTAGTTTAGCACCCAGACTAATTTCTAGGGTATTTTTTTCGAGAAGAGAACGGTTTATTACCTTTTCTGCAAGGGCTTCGGGGTATGTAACTACTATTTTTCCATATTCAGAATGGTGGTTTAGTTCGTTTAATACTTCGGCCCTGGCCAGTACATTTGCGGTATCAACCTGCGTAAATTCAAAAGCTTTGCGGAAGGAAGAAGGAAATAAAAGTACTTCTTTATCCAGAATACTTTCCAGATCTGCAAGAAAATAAGATGCCTCTTCCCTATCCGGTAACACAAATAAAATTGGTTTATGGAGCAGAAAATAAGTAGCTGTTGCAATTGTTGCATCGGCAGAACCAACTAGTCCTTTTAGCTGAAGTTTATTACCTTTGCCCGCATTAAGGGCTTTTGCCAATGCTACAATGCGTTCATCTGTTTTGTATCTATTAATCAGGTCGCGGATGTTCACAATGCAAATGTAAGATTTATGATTAGCTTTAGGTGTAACAAAGTCTCTATTAATCAATCTAAAATAAAAAGAGGATAACATGAAAATGCTGAGCCGCATACCATTAGAACTCATTTTTTGGATAACGGCTTTAGTGTTGCTGGGATTAGCGCAACCACAGGTACATGGCCATGAACATCACTTTACCCTTTGTCCGCTAGCAAACATGGGGATAGATTGGTGCCCGGGATGTGGAATTGGAAGGGCTTTAACGCAGCTGTTTCATGGTAATATTGCAGAGAGCATTAAGCTCCATTGGTTTGGAATACCTGCCCTGCTTATTATTATATACAGGATTGTTGTGCTGATAAAATTAAGAGTTAACAGGAATAAAATTATAAAATATAAGGAGGAAGGATATGTTTGATTCACCATTTATGTCATTGCCGGGTATCACACCTCAGGAATATTCGTACTTGCAAACTGCAACTACAGGATTTAGTGAACAACAGTTGAGAGGGTTTTTAATGATTTACGGAAGTAAAAGAAGAAATCCGGACGATATGGTGCTGTATTGCATTTTAGGCTTCTTTGTGCCAGGATTACCAAGGTTTTTGGTAAATCAGATTGGTATGGGAGTGCTGTATTTCTTTACAGTTGGGCTATGTTTTATAGGAACGATTATCGATTTAATAAACCATAAGACCCTTGCTTTTGAATATAACCAGCGTATGGTGTTTGAAAGTTTACAGATGGTTAAAATGGGGAATATTCAATAGAATAGTACACTTCGTGGAGTGGCGGGGCGCTTTAAAATAAAAAGAGATTGTACACGTGTGCAATCTCTTTTTATTTTAAAGCGAAATTTTGTTGTTCATATTGTAAATTTACGTCTTATGAGGTTAGCGATTTTAATAAAGCATTTGGAAGAGTTCGCTCCATTGAATTATCAGGAAGATTATGATAATTCGGGGTTACTGGTTGGAAATGCTGATCAAGACATACACGGGGCACTTGTTGCCCTGGATTGCACAGAGGCTATTGTAGATGAAGCCATTGCTCAAAACTGTAATTTGATTATCACCCATCATCCTATCGTTTTTAAGGGGCTCAAAAAGCTTACAGGAAAAAACTATGTGGAGCGGGTTGTACTTAAAGCCATAAGGCATAATATTGCGCTTTATGCTATTCATACAAACCTGGATCATGTAAAATATGGTGTTAATGGGGTAATCAGTCAGCGCCTGGGATTAAAAAATATTAAGATATTAAGTCCGAAAACATCTCTGTTAAAAAAATTGGTGACATTTTGTCCGACTGCTCAGGCTGCTCAAGTAAGATCGGCTTTGTTTGAAGCAGGTGCCGGCCGTATTGGTAATTACAGCGAGTGCAGTTTTAATGCCGAAGGCACCGGAACGTTTAAGGCTGGAGTGAATACGGATCCCTTTGTTGGGGAAAAAGGCGAGCAGCATCATGAGCCGGAAGTAAGGATAGAAACTGTTTTTTTAGCTCAGGACGAGAGAAAGGTGCTTTTAGCCTTGTTTGAAAACCATCCTTATGAGGAGGTTGCCTACGATATTTATCCTTTGGAAAACAGGTTAGATACAGTTGGCGCCGGAATGGTTGGCTGGCTGGAACATGAAATGGATGGAAAAGATTTTCTGCATTTAGTTAAAGACAGAATGGATGCCGAGGTGATAAGACATACTAAATTGCTGCCTAAAAGGATTAAAAAGGTTGCTGTTTGTGGCGGGTCGGGCAGTTTTTTGCTTAAAGATGCCATTGCAGCCGGAGCTGATGCTTTTGTAACAGCAGATTTTAAATACCATGAGTTTTTTGATGCCGATGAAAAATTGGTTATCGCTGATATCGGACACTTTGAAAGTGAACAATTTACATCTAATTTGTTGATAGATATTATTCAAGAAAAATTTCCTAACTTTGCAATCCGTTTAACGGAGCATAACACAAACCCCATAAATTATTTCATTTAATGGAACAAACTGTAGAGCAAAAGCTAAAAGCTTTATACGAATTACAAACTCTTCATACTAAGATCGATAAAATACGTCAGATACGTGGTGAATTACCAATGGAAGTGGCTGACCTTGAAGATGAGGTTGAAGGACTGGAAACACGTATACAAAAATTCAAAAGTGAATTGGATGATACTGAAGACGCCATTGTAACGCGTAAAAATATGATTAAGGAAGCTCAAGGCCTGATCAAAAAATACGAGACCCAATTAAAAGATGTTAAAAACAATCGTGAATATGATGCTTTAACTAAAGAGGTTGAGATTCAGACGCTTGAGATTCAGGTTTGCGAGAAAAAGATCAGAGAGTTTGGTTTTGATATCACTCAAAAAACTGAAGTTTACGAAAAAGCACTTGCTGATTTAGAATCGAGAAGAAAAGATCTTGATATTAAAAAAGGAGAGTTGCAAACAATTACTGCTGAAACTGAAAAAGAAGAGCAGTCGTTGAGTAAAAAAGCTGAAAAAGCTGAAACTCAAATTGAAGACAGACTTTTAACTGCATATAAGAGATTAAGAGGAAATGCTAATAATGGCCTTGCTGTTGTTACTATTGATCGTGATTCATGTTCGGGTTGTTTTAACCAGATTCCTCCTCAACGTCAATTAGATATCCGTCAACGCAAAAAAATCATTGTTTGCGAGCATTGTGGAAGAATTTTAGTTGATGAGGCACTTACTCAAGAAGAGTTGCCGGCATAATACGTGCCATCATTCTGAATTTATTTCAGATCCCTCTTGAGTATGTTTTTGAATAGCCTCTGCTAGATTCTGAAATAAATTCAGAATGACGAGAGTAAAAAGAAGGTGTATCATTATCATATGATACACCTTCTTTTTTGTGGAAGAATTTTTGCTTGCAGCAAAGCATTAAGATTTAGTTAATCCTTGCCTTAGTTATGAATATGATTTCCGGTTCTGTATATAAATGTGTGCTGATTGTTTTTTTGTTGCTTTCGCCGACAGCTATTTATGCAAATTTCGACTTTAATGCCAATTGCTTAAAGGCTTATCAAAACATATTTGAGCTTAAGCTAAACACCGCCAGACAACTGATTGCTGCCGAGAAAAAGATTCACCCTGATAACGGAATAGTCCCTTTACTGGAAAACTACGTTGATTATTTTTATTTGCTTACTACAGAAAGTAAGACGGAGTTTGACAAGTTAAAAGAAAATAAATCTGCACGGTTAGATCAAATCGCTGATGGTGATAAGTCATCTCCATATTATTTATACGCGCAGGCTGAGATAAACTTACAATGGGCTTTAATTAGAGGACGATACGGTGAATACTTTACTGCCGCAAGGGAAATTAAAAAGGCCAACGGTTTATTACAGGATAACAACAAGAAATTTCCGGCATTTACATTAAACGCAAAAGGGTTAGGGCTGATCAATGCTTTTTTAGGGAACCTTCCAGATGGGATTTTAAAGAGTACACTCTCTACATTCGGTATAAAAGGGAATCTTCAAAGCGGCATAGCAATGCTTGATAAGTTGTCGGAAAGCTTGCCCACATCTAAATTTGAGCCATTCTATGAAGAAGTGGTGTTCTATTATGTGTTTGTGCTAAACGACATTGCGCATAGTCCCGTTGCTTACAGCAAAACAATGAAATACACCTCCAGAATTGCAGAGAGCAGCCTGTTAAAAACATATTTACAGGCACTGGTGTGTTCAAAGAACGGCCATAATGATGAGGCCATCACTATTTTAAATAACAGACCAACAGGAGCAGAATATCAATCTTTTCCTTATTTAGAGTTTTTGCTGGGCTCTGCAAAGCTTAATAAACTTGATTATTCGTCTGGGCAGAACTTTAACAGGTTTTTACAGCTTAATAAAGGCGCTAATTACATTAAAGATGCAAACCTGCACTTAGGCTGGGTCTCCTTACTAAAAGGCGATACGGGGGCTTATACTGCATTTATGAACAAGGTTAAGGCGACGGGCTATAATTATCAGGAAAAGGATAAGCAGGCGCTTAATGAAGCAGGGGAATCGATGCCGAATAAAGACCTTTTAAAAGCCAGGTTATTGTTTGATGGCGGCTACTATAGTAAAGCCCTGGAAGAGCTAAAAGACAGTAAAGGTGATAGCTTTGCCTCTGCCAGGGATAAAACGGAATACTATTATCGCCTGGGGCGTATAAATGATGAGCTTGGAAAGGACGATATAGCGCTTACCAATTACCAGAATGCCATTAATACAGGAAAAAACCTGAAATACTATTTTGCAGCAAATTCTGCATTGCAGATTGGTAAGATTTACGAAAAGAAAGCAAACTTCTCAAAGGCTAAAGCTTTTTTCAATATTGCCATTCAAATGAAAAACCACGATTATGAAAGCAGTATTGAGACACAGGCAAAAGCCGGCATCAAGAGAATTGACAAAAATGCTGACTAAAACTGTAGCTTAAAAACGATAAACAAACGCATTGATGTGCATGCCGGCGCCTACAGATGCAAATACGGCGTATTCACCTTTCTTTACTTTATAACCTTCTACCTTTTCTTTTAGAACCAGGTCCAGCAGGGTTGGTATAGTAGCTACAGAGCTATTTCCTAACCATGAAATAGTCATTGGAACAAGCTTTTCTGGCACAGTATCCAAATCATAGAGCTTAAATAAGCGCTTCATAATGGCAGTATCCATTTTCCCGTTAGCCTGATGTATGAAAACAATTTTAACATCTTTAATGTCTATTTCTGCTTTATCTATAGCTTTTTTAACAACTTGAGGGACATTTGTAACGGCAAACTCATAGAGCTTACGGCCATTCATTTTAAGGTAAGTATTGCCGTTGCATTCGTTCGGGTTGTTGCTTTTGCCCATTACCAGTAACGAGCCATAATCAACCGCATAGGTTTGTGTTTTATGGGCAACAATACCCAGGGGATTTTCGGATTCCCGGGCTTCAAAAATAACGGCTGCTGCACCATCAGAGAAGATCATGCTGTCGCGGTCATGAGGGTCGGTTATTCTGGAAAGTGTTTCGGCGCCAATAACCATTACTCTTTTTGCATCACCACTTTGAATGAGATAATTGGCTTGTATTGCGCCCTGAACCCAACCCGGGCAACCAAATATAATATCATAAGCAACACAATCGGGATTTAAGATGCGCAGGGTTTGCTTTACCTTGGCGGCCAATGAAGGAAGAATATCCATTCTGTTGCTGCCACTTTTTACGTCTCCGAAGTTATGGCAAAAGATGATGTGATCCAGCGTTTCCTTGTCTATTCCTGCATCGTCAATTGCACGCTGAGCAGCAATAGCCGCAATGTCGCTATTTACGATGTTGTCATCAACATAGCGTCTTTCAAGAATCTCTGTGATCTCTGCAAATTTATTTATTACTTCGTTGATGTTTTTTTCTAAAGCCACTCCATTATCGTAAAATGTGGAGGTCAAAAAAGAGTCGCCAGAAATGACGTTTTCGGGAATATAGCTACCTGTACCTGTAATAACCGAGTGTAAGTTTGTTTTATTGCTCATTATGAACCGCAGACTGTTTTGGTATACAGTATAAAAATAGAACTATTATATTAGAAATAAAAATTTTAAGAAAAATCTTCAATTAAAAATACAAATAATTCTTTTGGTCCGTGTGCTCCGAGAACCAATGTTTTTTCAATATCTGCTGTTCTGCTTGGTCCTGTAATGGTGCTGACCATTGATGGGATTTGACTGCCGTATTTGTCTTTAATGAGCTTAAAAGCGTCTTTAAGATCCATTACAAGCTGTCCGGTTCTGGCAATAACAATATGATGATGCGGGAAGATGCTAAGTCTGCGACCCGCCGCGTTTTGGTTGGAAACCATTACAGAGCCATTGCGCGCTATGAGGGCTTCGCATAGGGTGATTCCGACTTCTGCGAGGTCAAAATCTTTGTCTGTTTTATAAAAAGGGAATTCGTATTCTGTTAAGAGTTCTTGTAATTCAGGCTCCCAGCAGTATATTTTGCGCCAGTTAAAGCGGTCTGCAAGCTGGAGGATGTTTTCAATAAACTCTATTCCGTTTTCGCAGTAGATGAAATTGCCCGAAACGGCGGTAAGTTGTTCTGCAAATAATACCTCCGGATACTCTGTATTTTCTGTGTACAGCGGGGTATCTTCTAAATTTGAATAAGGGTTGTCTCTTTTTTCAAGAAGCGCCTTCCTTATCTTTTTCAGCATTAACTCTTTGGAGGAAATATTTTCTTGCATAAAAAAAGGGATTTGCAGCCATTTCGTTTATAGCGAAATGGCTGCCCCATAAATATTGTAATTAAGACTCTGTATTAGTTGGCGTGATAGAAGCTGCAGGATCTGTAGTTTCTCCAACACCTTCATGTAAAAGGCCTTCTGCTGCAGGTTTTTGATCGCCTGTACCATTCACAAACTCATCGTAAGTAGTACGGTTGTCAAAAGGACGTTTTCCTAAGATTTCTTCTAAATCTGCCTGGAAAAGAATCTCTTTTTCGATTAGTTTCTGAGCAAGCTTTTCTAAGCCATCTCTTTTGTCTGTAAGTAATTGTTTTGTTCTGTCGTAAACCTGTGAAATAAGGATACGTACTTCGTGGTCAATCATTTCAGATGTTTTCTCAGAGTATGGCTTATTAAAGTTATACTCATTTTGAGGGTCGTGGAATGACACGTTACCAATAGTGCTGTTCATACCATAGATAGTGACCATTGCGTATGATAGCTTGGTAATTCTTTCAAGGTCATTTTGAGCTCCTGTGGAGATTTTACCAAACACAATATCTTCAGCTACCCTGCCACCCATTGTCATACACATACCATCGGTTAATTGCTCTGTAGTATATAAGAACTGCTCTTTAGGTAGGTATTGTGCATATCCTAAAGCTGCAACGCCACGAGGAACGATAGATACTTTTACCAATGGATCTGCATGTTCCAGGAACCATCCTGCAATTGCGTGACCAGCTTCGTGATAAGCAACGATTCTTTTTTCTTCTGGTGAAATGATTTTGTTTTTCTTCTCTAAACCACCAATAACACGGTCAATTGCGTCCTGGAAGTCTTGCATGTCAACGCTTTCTTTATTGCGACGGGCCGCGATAAGCGCAGCTTCATTACAAACGTTGGCAATTTCTGCTCCGGCAAAGCCCGGAGTTTGTGCAGAAAGTTTTTTAGCATCAACTTCCTGAGACGTTTTAATAGGGGTAAGGTGAACTTTGAAAATCTGCTCGCGACCAACCAAATCAGGTTTGTCAATAGAGATTTGTCTGTCAAACCTTCCTGGTCTTAACAAGGCTGTATCCAATACATCAGGTCTGTTGGTTGCAGCAAGGATAATGATACCGGAATCGGTACCAAAACCATCCATTTCAACC
>NZ_CAMLHF010000053.1 GCF_946479715.1 uncultured Pedobacter sp.
CTGGTGATTTACAGCTGAATTTGAAAGTGTAAAATGAATTAAAAGTGTGTATATAATTCGTTGACTTATAGTAGCTTATTGGGGTTTATACAATGCTTAAATCATCAATAACCAATAAGAAAAAAGCCATGCAGAGTAGCATGGCCTTTTCAATATGTTTAAGAAACAGGTTATTATTTTCTGCTTCCGAAGATTCTTAATAGATATAGGAAGATGTTTATAAAGTCAAGATAAAGAGATAAGGCTCCCATGATTGCCAATTTCTTAGCATCAGTTGCCGCCATTTGATCTCCATTTTCTTCAATACCAGCACCAATACGTTTCAGTTTTTGAACATCATATGCTGTTAAGGCTGTAAAGATTGCTACTCCAAAGAAGCTCATTATGTAGCTAAAACGATCACTTCCGATAAACATGTTTATGATACCGGCAATGAATAAGCCTACAACGCCTACCATTAATATTGGGCCAAATTTGCTTAGATCTACATCTGTAGTGTAACCTAAAACTGCCATTATTCCAAATATACCCGCTGCGGCAGCAAAACATGCTACAATTGAACCGGCAGTATAAATAAGTAATATAAAGCTTAAACTAACACCTAGCAGAACGGAAAATAGAACAAATACACCTAATAAAGCCCCATAAGACAGGCGGTTAAACCCTGTTCCCATTAAAATTACCAGACCAAGAGGCGCAAACATTGCAATGTAACCTAGTATTGTTCTTTGTCCTGTTTCAAAATTAATTAATTGACTTAAAGCTGCAGGAGAGGTTGAAATAAGAAACGCAGCTAATGTTGATAAGCCAAGCGCCACAAACATCCATAAAAAAACATTAGCGAAGAATTTCTTGGCAACTTTACCAGTTAAGTCCTCTACAAAAACGGACTGTTGTGCCCAATCATTATTATTGTTATTATTCATGTGTTTTAAATTTATTTAAAGATACGAATTGTTTCATTCTAACAAAAGCTATGCCCCGAGCCTTTTTGTCAGGATTTCTTCAACTTTCTTGAAAAACTGAAGGGGTTTTAAGGTTCTCCATGCCATATCGTCAAGTTCGCCACCAAAATTGATGTAATAATCTATATTGCTGTTGCGGAATTCATTGATAACGTGCTCCTGAAAATTGATGCCTGTAATCCATCCATCTTCAACCTCCTGAAACCACTCTTCGTAATAACTATCTTCAGAAGAATGGAAGTTCAGTACATTTTCGCCAATCAGGATGAATTTGTTTATTCCCTCGTCAATCATCAGCTCAATGATTTCACGTTTCAGAAGCATAATGTCGTTACCAATGGCATCGTTCCATTCTCCAATTAGCTCTATGATTGCATAATTCCTGTCATAGTCAACATACAGTACTTTAAGGTACATTGTACTTGATCCGAAATCATCCCATTGGGGATGTAAGAGGAAATTATACAGCTGTTTGTCGAAATAAAATTCCGAGTACTCCGTGTTGTAGAATGGAGAACGCTCATCCTCTGCCGCGATATAATCATCACGCCATAGATAGTAAGGCTCTATTTCGTGCATGTTTGATTATTTATGGGTAGATTCAACAGCTTTGCGGACGCTTCCGTAACGGATCAGCAGATCTGCAGCATGTTCGTAATCAATATTCAGTTCGTCCATTACCATTTGTGTACCTCTGTCTACCAGTTTATGATTGGTTAGTTGCATGTCCACCATCTTATTACCCTTTACCCTGCCTAGTTTTATCATTACAGTAGTACTAAGCATGTTCAGGACTAGCTTTTGTGCAGTTCCGGATTTCATTCTGGTAGATCCCGTTAAAAATTCGGGACCAACTACTACTTCTACAGGGAAATCACTTTCTGCGGCTATCGGGCCACCTTCGTTGCAAACAATACAACCTGTTAAAATGCCATTTTTACGGGCAGTGTTTAGCCCACCGATAACATATGGCGTGGTTCCTGATGCGGCAAGGCCAATTAAACAGTCGTTGGCATCAATTTTAAATTCCTGCAGATCAATCCATGCCTGTTGGTCATCGTCTTCAGCGTTTTCAACTGCTCTTCTTATGGCAGTGTCTCCGCCGGCAATAATACCAACAACCCAATCAAACGGAACTCCAAAAGTGGGAGGGCACTCTGAGGCATCAACAACACCCAGTCGGCCACTTGTGCCAGCACCGATGTAAAATAACCTTCCCCCGTTTATCATTCGCTCGGCAACAGCAGAAGCAAGTTTCTCTATCTGAGGAATTACTTTTTCCACAGCATTGGGAACTGTTTTGTCTTCATCATTTATGCCCTTTAGAATTTCTAGTACTGACATTTTATCAATATCGTTGTACGTTGATTCTTGCTCGGTTACTCTTATCATTAGATTAATTTTTGTTAAAATTCGTGATTTTCTTGTTAAACCAGAAATAATAGGGGAAATCAATTCAAAATAAGGATTTCTTCTGAAATATGGAGTAATAGAAAAAATACTAAACAAATAAAAATCAGAAGAGGTTAATTGATTATATAACAGTCTAATTTTGTACCTTTACGGTGCCTTTAGCCATGAAAAAGAATACCCGCTATAATCTCTTAATTGCCCTCACTTATTCAGTAACTTTAATAGGTGGGATGTTTTTCGGCTACAAGTTTCTGAAAGATCAGGGGTATACCTTTCAAAAAACAACTTACATAGCAGATAACAATGCGCAAAAGGTTGATGAAATTCTCCATATCATCAATAAAAACTATGTAGATGAGGTTAATGCCGATAGCTTAAATAACCTGCCTATTGATAGTTTGTTGCATAAACTGGATCCTCATAGTATATATCTTCCGCCAGAAAAGGCAAACGAATTTGCTGAAACATTAAATGGAAATTTTGAGGGAATAGGCATTGAATATTATATTTTGAATGATACCCTGCTGGTTACGAATGTAATTAAGGATGGCCCGGCTTTTTTGGCCGGAATAAAACAGGGCGACAGAATTATTAAAATAGATACCATTTTTGTGAGTGGCAAGGCTTTGCCCAGAGAACAGATGATTGGTAAGATTAAGGGAAAAAAAGGCACAGCAGTAAAATTAACTATTGTGCATCCCGGCAGCAGCCTGGCAACTGTTTTTACGGTAAAACGCGATAGGGTACTGGTGAGTAGTATTGATGCTTCGTATATGCTCAATTCTGAAGTTGGTTATGTGAGGATCAGTAAGTTCGGTTCAGATACAGATCGTGATTTTGTGGAATCTATAAAGGCGCTTAAATCTGAAGGGATGAAAAAGCTTGTGCTTGACCTTCGTGACAATGGCGGAGGCTATTTAACGGCAGCAACAGGACTGGCTAATCAAATTCTTGAGGAGAACAAATTAATTGTTTATACAGAAGGAAAACATGAGCCGCGTACAGATTATGTAGCAACAGGCGGGGGTGAGTTTGAAGATGGTAAACTGGTAGTGCTTATTAATGAGAACACGGCCTCGGCCAGCGAAATCCTGGCGGGTGCGGTACAAGATCTTAACAGGGGGCTTATTATTGGTCGCCGTTCTTTTGGTAAAGGGCTTGTTCAGGAACAGTTTCCTTTTGTAGACGGATCTGCATTAAATTTGACCATTGCGCGTTATTATACCCCATCTGGCAGAAGCATTCAGAAATCTTATAAGGATGGTTATAAAGCCTACCAGGATGAGATCGAGAATCGTTTTAATGACGGAGAACTTACTGCTTCGAAAAAAATTGTTAAAAAGGACAGTATAAAAGGCCGTTTTGCGGGAGGTGGTATTCAGCCAGATATTTATGTGAAAATGGATACTATTGGTTATAACAAATGTTATACTATGCTGGCATCTAAAAAGATATTGTTTGATTTTGTTTATGATGTTTTGGCCAATAGGTACTCTGCACCATTTATTGAACAGAACCTGGCTACTTTTAATGTTAGTGATGCAGACTATCGCGACCTGGTAAAGTATATTCAGAATCGTAATGTTGTTGTTGATCAGAAGCAGCTGGCTTCGGCAAAGCCGCTTATCTTAAATGATATGAAGGTGCTTTTATGCAAGTATCACTTAGGTGATGCGGGTTATTATAAAGCGCTTAACCTAAGTGATGCTATGGTAAAACAGGCATTAAACAGCTTGCAATAAGCTTATTTTTGTCTGAAATAAATCTGGATTGGTACTCCGCTAAAATCAAAATGTTCACGAAGCTTATTCTCAATAAACCTTTTGTAAGGTTCTTTAATGTATTGAGGTAAGTTACAGAAGAAAGCAAACATTGGAGATGTTCCATTGATCTGTGTGATGTATTTTATTTTGATATACTTTCCTTTTAAGGCAGGTGGCGGATAGTTCTCTATGATCGGCAACATTACATCGTTTAATTTAGATGTAGGGATTTTCTTGCCTCTGTTTTTATGTACTTCTAAAGCAGTTTCGATAGCCTGGAAAATACGTTGTTTAGTTACTACTGAGGTGAAAACAATAGGCACATCGGTAAATGGTTGTAGCTTCTGGCGAATTTGTTCTTCGAATGCTTTTACTGTTTTATTGTCTTTCTCTATTAGATCCCATTTGTTTACAAGGATTACGATACCTTTTTTGTTTTTCTCTGCAAGGTGGAAAATATTCACATCCTGCGATTCTAAACCTTCGGTAGCATCAACCATTAAGATAACCACGTCGGCTTCTTCTAATGCCTTAATGGTACGCATTACAGAATAAAACTCGATGTTCTCTTTTACTTTGGTTTTTTTACGTAAACCGGCAGTATCAATAAACATGAATTCATGACCGAACTGGTTGTAGTGGATGTGTATAGAATCTCTGGTGGTACCTGCAATTGGCGTAACAATGTTTCTGTCTTTACCAATCAGTGCGTTGATTAAAGAAGATTTACCAACGTTTGGTCTGCCTACGATTGTGATTTTAGGAAGTGTGTTTTCTTCTTCAGGAAGGTCTTCAAAGTTTTTGATAACATCATCAAGAAGATCGCCCGTCCCTGATCCGGTCATAGATGAGATAGGGTAGATTTCTCCAAGGCCAAATCCGTAGAATACTGCGGCTTCGTTTTGTAGCTGTGTATTATCAACCTTGTTTACTACTGTAAATACAGGTTTTTTACTTCTTCTAAGTAATTGTGCTATTTCGTCGTCAAGGTCGGTAATGCCTGTGGTTACATCAACCATAAACAATAATACACTTGCTTCTTCGATAGCGATAACTACCTGCTCGCGGATAGCTGCTTCAAAAACATCTTCAGAGTTTGCTACGTAACCACCAGTATCAATTACAGTGAATTGTTTGTCAGTCCATTCAGCTGAACCGTAGTGACGGTCGCGGGTTACACCGCTAAAATCATCGACAATAGCTTTACGACTTTCTGTTAAGCGGTTAAAGAGGGTAGATTTGCCTACGTTTGGTCTTCCGACGATTGCGATAATATTGCTCATATTGTGTTGTGAATTGTATTAATTATTAAGGGGTTGCAAAGGTAAGCTTAATTTTCGTACCCGAAACTTTTTAAGTAGTTCTTTTTACTGCGCCAGTCTGGAATTACCTTTACAAAGGTTTCAAGAAATACTTTCTGATCCAAGAATTTCTCAATATCCTTACGTGCTTCAGTCCCTACCTTTTTAAGACTTGCGCCTCCTTTACCAATCAGTATGTTTTTTTGTGAATCGCGTTCTACTATAATTTCAGCACTGATTTTGGTGATGTTTTCTTCCTCTTTAAAGGCAGTAATAACTACTTCGGTGCTGTATGGTATTTCTTTTTGGTAGTTGTTAAATATCTTTTCTCTAATGATCTCGGATACAAAGAATCTTTGGTTACGATCTGTAAGGTCTTCTTTATCGTAAAAAGGCGCATGTTCCGGTAAATGATCTAATATCATGGTAAGGATGCCTTCCAGATTGTATTGATGAAGTGCAGAGATGGCATAAATATGCTTTGGATTTAATTTTTCCTGCCAGTATGCTGATTTTTCTTCTACCTGTTCCTGGGTTGCGTTGTCGATCTTGTTGATTAACACAATCATTGGAATGGTAGTATTGATGATTTTCTCTAATACATCATTCTCGTCGTGCTGTTCGTTAATGTCGGTAACAAACAGGATTAGATCTGCATCAGTTAGTGCTCCTTTTACGGAACTCATCATAGAATCCTGCAGACCATATCGAGGTTTTATGATGCCCGGCGTGTCAGAAAAAACTATTTGATAATCTTCTTCATTAACAATTCCTAAAATACGGTGGCGGGTTGTTTGGGCTTTCGGAGTAATGATCGAAAGTTTTTCGCCCACCAGGGCATTCATTAAGGTAGATTTACCCACATTGGGCTTACCTATGATACTTACAAAACCTGCTTTATGCGACATAAAAATATTTTTTGAAATAAATTTGCACCGCAAAGAAACGAATTATATCTTTGCATTCCAATTCGGAAGAAGAGTTAAGGATTTAACAAAAACTACCAAATTGTATATAGTGCGGGGTGGAGCAGTTGGTAGCTCGTCGGGCTCATAACCCGAAGGTCATCAGTTCGAGTCTGGTCCCCGCTACCAAAAGATTCGCGGCTTTAATAAAGCTGAGGCAATCAAAATGGCCCGTTCGTCTAGGGGTGAGGACGCCAGATTTTCATTCTGGAAACAGGGGTTCGATTCCCCTACGGGCTACAGATACCGCTTTAAAAAATTGAGCGGTTTTTTTATTAAGAAAGACATAGTGCGGGGTGGAGCAGTTGGTAGCTCGTCGGGCTCATAACCCGAAGGTCATCAGTTCGAGTCTGGTCCCCGCTACCAAAAGATTCGCGGCTTTAATAAAGCTGAGGCAATCAAAATGGCCCGTTCGTCTAGGGGTGAGGACGCCAGATTTTCATTCTGGAAACAGGGGTTCGATTCCCCTACGGGCTACTAAAAGCGATCAGAAATGATCGCTTTTGTTGTTTCCAGCCATTTCATGGAACAGCGGATCGTCCCGATAACTATCGGAACTCCTACGGGGCCTCGGAAAGCGATCAGATTTGGTTGTGTTTTGGATAAGAGCCACAAGAATTTCATTCCGGATCCCTCCAGACGGACTATTCTCCTACTATTTACGATTTATTTACAAAGTTTACATTTTTATTTACAATCCAAACCACTCGACCCGAAAAATATCAAAGTAGATTCGCTCAATCAATTTGAAAAAACATGAAAAATAAAAAAAATGTCACCTATGCGATGATCTTCGTATTGGTTGTAGTAAGCGGGCTAGTATTTGCCAATCGTAACATTAAAACTGAAACCGGCCGGTCTTCAAAACCCTTGTCCATTGCAAACAAGAAAGCCGCGCTGGATCCCAGGAAACAATGGGAGGGAACTCCTGACGGTATAAAGTATAAGTTGTGGGAGGCATCTCCTGAAGGCAAAAAGGTGAAGGCCAGTCATGATAAAATAAAGGGCTACATCAAGTCTTTCGCGAATATGGAGGCCGTGGTCACTTCTGTTACGTTTCATCGTGAAAATGCAAAATCAGGAGGACCAAAATGGCTTATCGTCAGGATTGATGGCGAAGAATACATGATGCAATTTACTCCTAAAGAGTTTCAGCAGTTAACTAGCCTGAAAGTGAATGACAAAATAACTGTAAAAAGCCGCAGCGCAGGGAATTCGCCAAATCATCCCTATTTGATTGTATCGGGAGATTATATTGAGCAAAATGGTAAGGTACTTTTTAAACGTGATTTCAGTAAAAATGACCGTTGCTAAGAGGTAGTTGCAATAGCCAGATCATCTTCGATGTTCGCCAAAAGCATTAAATCGTCCTGAAAGGTGTTCAACAAATGTACGCTTGGACGACAAGTCTCGGTGTTTAATCAACATCGAGGCTTGTCCTTTTCAAGACTGCTTCCGCATGCTTTGTTTAACTTTTTCCCTGTGCTGCTCACCCCAGCTACTTAGTTCAGCCAACACATTTTTTAAAGTCAGGCTATAACTGGTTGCTTCGTAAACAATACTTACCGGTTGAGTAGGATAAACATTCCGCTTGATAAAGTCGTTCAATTCCAAATCTTTTAATTCTTTAGCTAGGACCTTAGAGGAGATTCCGGAGACTTCATTTTGAATTTCATTGAAACGCTTGGACGACTGTACAAGTGAAAGGATCAAAGCCAACTTCCATTTCCCATTTAGCACATAGAGGGCATCAATAACGTTTTTAAGTGAGCCTGCGCATTCTGCCCTGCTTGGTATTGGCTGATTTTTAATGACTTTCATAATAGCAAAGATAATCACTTACCCAGATGTAAGCGCTTACCTTTGGGTAACGACTAACTTTTTATCACCTCGTAGCCCTAGCTTTGCCCTTGATAATTAATCAATTTTATGAAACATATCCTTCATTTAAAATCAAGCATACAAGGTGCGACATCGTACAGTATTAAACTAGGTCATGCCATCGTCAAAGAAATTCAGGAAAAGTATCCGGGTAGCACTGTTGAAGAATTAAACCTGGTCGATATTGAAATACCACATCTTAAACCTGAAGTCCTCCGTACATTCTTTATTCCCAGCAATGAGCTGACTAAAGAAGAAGAGGAATCTATCCTGCTTTCTGATCATCTGGTTAAACAACTATTCGCTGCAGACATCATCGTAATTGGGGCACCACTTATTAACTTTACTATTCATTCAGCGCTAAAGGCATGGATTGATCATATTACCAGGGCAGGAATAACTTTTGGGTATGGTGAAAACGGTCCTATTGGAAAGGTTACAGGGAAAAAAGTTTATGTAGCTATGTCATCCGGTGGCGTTTATTCAGAGGGACCAGGGAAAGCCAACGACTTTGTTGCCCCTTATCTGAAGGCTTTTCTTGGATTTTTAGGTATGACAGACCTTACGGTATTCCGTGCTGAAGGACTAAAAGTGCCGGGAATTAAAGATTATGCTTTTGACAAAGCAATTAAAAGTATAAAGATTAGCAGTAATCTTATGGCTACTGCTTTTTTATGACCGATTTTTTGATCCTCGTTTTAAATACCTAATACCCAGGTCACATCAAAAGCATCGGTTACTTCAATTAGTACCTGCTCTTCATAATTTCTGTAAGATAGACCCCTGTGGCCAGATTTTATTTTCTCAATAAGGGTTTTCCTATCATCTGCATTTTTACACTGGAAAAAAATAGAAAGATAATTTCCAATTTTTCTTCCTTCGTTGTGTACCAGATCTGAACCGTGAATAACTATACTATCAGAAACTAGCGAGCCGCTAATGACTGGCTTTTCTGTGTAACCCTGTAATTCCTTGTCAAACGTTTCAAAATGCAGCATACCACCAAAGCAGGTTTGGTAAAACGTAAGGGCCCTTTTACAATTCCCGGAAAATGTGATAAAGATTCCGCTTGTTAATTTATCGCTATTCTTAACTAACATCCTATACTGAATTATGCGTCGGGAATTTTTATTGGGAGGGAAAAAGCCTGGAATACCTTCTCCAGGCTTACCATAATTACCCGATGTAATGAAACCATATTGTCTTTCATTTTTTTAAAGTATAATTGATTGATCAATTATTTCTTTTTTGTAATTGCTTTCTCCTCATTCTCTTTTTTCCTGAATGCCACAATTCTTTTAATTAGCTTTTCAGGGAGCAATTTATTTATTGGAAATTGGATAACCGCTTTACTTGTTTTGTACCCTTCCAAATCAGTCTTAAAGTGTGCCCAAAAGGCTTCACTAAAGGGGTTCGATAATGAGATGTGATTGGGAAATGCACAATAGTATATCAGGTACCCATTGTATTTAAAGCAGGGTATTTGATAACTGATACTTTCCTCTGCATCCGGTACTATTTCATGAATAATTTTCCTAATCGTTTGCATTCTTTCGAGCGCTTCCCCGCTAAATGCGAGATGGTACTCATCAATCGACTGATAATTTGTTTTAGCCATTGTTCTGAATCTTATTATTATAGATGTAAGAAACCGCAAGGATACCCAATACTATTAGTGGCAATAGCATAAACGTGATATTTTGATCTACACAGGCGTGACTGATAAAAGCATAGATTAAACTAAATGTAAGCCCTGCATATGCCCATTCCTTTAACTTACCCTGGATTTTAGGCAAAGAGATTGCTATAATTCCAAGTACCTTACAATATATAAGCGTATAAGCAAAGTAATCGGGATAGCCTAAAGGTTTTGTACCTGCATTTACATATTCCGGTGCAAACAGTACGGTACCCAGTGGCATTACACCTTCCCAAAGTATGAGGATAGAGGTAGCTACCCAAAAGATTATTTTATTCTTTTTCATCTTGTTAATTTTTTTTGTTTCTTATTATTTGTTTTCTACGTATTTCACGAAATTATTTAAAATAGCCTGCCAACCTTGTTTCTGAAATTCAGGGTCATTCTCTGTTTCTGGGTCAAAAGTTGTTGCAAGCTTGGTTTTACCATCTTTATCTGTAAATAATGTTGTGGCAGTTCTGCCGTCAGCCATGGTATAGGCTATTTCTTTATGCAATTCGACCTTATCGTAAGTGCCTTCAAAATCAAAACCGAAACTGCCATCTTTAGCTTCCATTCTATTTTTAAACTTCCCGTTTATGCGGAGGTCGTTTTCGCTGCTTGGAGTATGCCAGCTTGGGTCGGGCGTGTTCCATTGGATAATGTCGGCTGGTGTATTCCAAGCCTTCCATACTTTTTCTACGGGAGCATTCACTGTTGCTTCTACCGTAATTTTTGTTTGTTCTGCCATGATTTTTATTTTTAATAATTTATTACATTACAAAGATGCTACAGACTCCAAAACTTGGTCTATTGTAAAAACGACAAATTAGAGGTGAATTACGACAAAAGTATATACCTTTAATTAAGTCAAAATTATATGCAAGTTTCAGTATTCGTTCCACAGTATGGAGTAATAGAAGCTATTACCCCAGCATTCAGGACCTTTAACACGGCCAATGAATTTTTAACGACATTTGGTAAAAAGCCCATTTTCAAAGTAGAGTATGTAGGCTTAAATGAATATGTACCTGCCAACAATGGTGAATACACGGTAAAAACAGACAGGCTGCTCAAAGATGTTGCCCATACCGACCTGCTCATTATACCACCCACTTTTGGAGACACTAACGCAGGCATCCAAGCTAATGCGGAAGCAATACCGTACTTCAAAAAGCTCCATCAAAGCGGATCCAGCCTTGCAAGTTTATGTATAGGTGCTTTTTTGCTTGCAGAAACAGGCTTGCTAGATGGAAAAAAATGCTCTACCCATTGGGCACATATAAGCGAGTTTAGAGAAAAATATCCACAGGTAGAAGTAGAAGATGGCGCTATCATTACCGAACACAATAACATCTATAGTAGCGGTGGGGCAAGTAGTTTGTGGAATTTAATTTTGTATCTGGTAGAAAAGTTTTCTGACAGGGAGACGGCTGTGATGATATCCAAATATTTTGCGTTAGACATTGGTAGAGACAGTCAATCACAGTTTGCCATTTTCAAAGGGCAGAAAAACCATGGTGATGGAGACATTCAAAAGGTGCAGAGTTATATTGAGACAAATTATGAGGAAAAAATAAGTATTGAAGATTTGGTAAACCTTACAACTGTTGGACGGAGAACTTTTGAGCGAAGATTTAAGGATGCAACAACCAATACACCAATGGAATACATACAGCGGGTAAGAATAGAAGCTGCAAAGAAGTTTTTTGAGGCTTCAAGAAAGAATGTGACAGAAGTAATGTATGGTGTGGGTTATACCGATACCAAAGCATTCAGGGATATTTTCAGGAAGATAACGGGCCTCACCCCAATAGAGTATAGGAATAAGTTTGCAAAGGTTGCGAATGAGGTATAATTACTTTTTTAGTAAAGTTGTATTAATACTTTACTTCCCAGACATGTGTGCCAGATTTAACATCTCTGACTACCCAAAATTTGCCATCTGATATTGCTTTTAATGATCTTCCGTCTTTGATTATCTTGTCATTTTCTGTTTGTTTTGGCAAATAAACTACTCCTATGGTATTGGGTGGAATAAGGGTTTTTAATTGAAATTGCGCTGTGGTTTTAGTAAAAGCGACATTGATTTTTCCATGTAATGTGGATAATTGGAGCTCGGCGGAGTGAAGTGTTCCTGGTTGTGGTTTTATTTGTATAGTTCCAAAGGCAGGGGATAAGGGTTCGACTCCCATAAGCTTCCTGACAATAATATTTGCAGGAGCAGCACCCCAGGCATGATTCCAGTCCTGATTGTTTTTGTAATCCGTATCCCAGGCTTCTGTTGTCATGGTTGAGCCGGAACGAAGCATATTGTGCCAGCTGCGCTTGTCTGTCGATGTTAAAAGCTGTAAGCCGTAATCTCCTTCATTCGCATCATATAGGGCATCTAGGAGAAACTGTGAGCCGTAAACACTACATGCCATTCCTCTTGTACGGATATGAGCTATTACCTTTGCCTTGTGCTCATTTGGCACCAGGTTGAAAGCAAGAGCAAGCATATTGGAATGTAAAGAGCTATGCATAGTATCCTCACCATCTTTTATTGTTCCTGTGTTCGGATCTATAAAACTATATTGAAAAGCCTTTTTTACTTTATTGGCCTGTTGCGTATAATAATCAGCATCTTTTTTTTCTCCTAATGCCTGGGCCAGGTCCCTCATACAAATCAAGGCCTGATAATGAAAAGCATTTACCACTGCATTGTAGTCTGTAAATACAAAACCATCAGTTTCACCAGGATAGGAAGGAGGAAGCCCAAAACCTCCTTTTTGCGGCCAATCTACAATGTCTTTTAATACGGTTTCTCCATTGAAATTAGAAAAATGGATGGACTTGGTAAAACTACTGTCTTGCTTGCCTGTTCTGGTACTAATTAGGCCATCGGGTCTGGCAAGAGCAAGCAGCAATTTAGGTTTTAATTGAGGGTAAAGAAGCTTTACAGTTCTGATGTCGCCAGAATAGAGGTAATCATTCCAGGCCACCAGCAGGTTTTGCAACGACCATTCGGTTGGCCAGGTGGCATGATAAATCAGGTAATCTAGAGACCTTTTGGCCATGTTAAATTCGGCATCGGACGCATAGTTCGATAGCTGATTAATTAATGCATCGGCTTCGTAAGGAATCCGTTCGCGGTCGCCATCAACATATAAGCCTGTAAATGAAGTTGCTTTAATGGTGTGTTTGGAAAGCTCCCAGATTTGGTTTAAAAGGGTGTCGGAGCTTTTAAATGATGACGCTTGATCATTAAAAGGATAGTTTACAACGAAACGCTGCACTTCAATTATTGCTTTATCATTCTTTTCAATTTCCACATATCGGAATGGGAGTACTTCGCCTATATAGTCGGGCATAAGTATGGCCTTAGATCCGGTGTTACGTTCATCGGCTAAAAACTTAAGATCGTAATTGTGTTCTCCTTTTTGCAATGCTAGTTTTAATAAACGGTAGCGGATAGTACCTCTTGGTTTTCTTTCTACACGCCCAGTTGCATCTACTGCTTCACCTACATGGATTTTCAAGGTATCTCCATCGGTTGGTGATTTGATGTGTATTTTTACTTGAGCAAAGGCGTCATTCCCGAAATCATATAAAATATTAAGGTTGTTTAATTGTTTACTGAAAACCGGTTTCTCTAATGATTTTACAAGGGGTTGATGAGCGGCCTGGTAGGGTCTTAATGTTCTGTCGGTAATAAACGAGGTGGGTTTTGAAAAATCACTTGCGATTTGTTTGTTGTTCCAGGTTTTTACTTTCCAGTAGAAAACAGTATTTGGGCTAAGCTTACGCCCGCCGTAAATGATGCCAGTCTGTTGTCCTTTAATTACTTTTCCGGAGTCCCAGAAATCGCCTTTATTCGCTTTGAGGTTTTCTGGCGAGGATGCAACAAGAATTCTATATGCGGTTTGGGAACTGCCGTTAGAATTATCATCCATTACCCATGAAAAATAAGGGTTTTGATTGGCTATGAGTGCCATTTGATAGGTGGCGCCTGATTGCTTTGCCTCCTGAAGCGATAGCGCCACAGGCATCCCATTTTTCCATACTTTATCAGCATTCAAAAGTAAATCGATCCTCAAATCTGAAGGAGGATTAAGCGGTTGTGCATTTGTTTTTAAGGATGAAATTAATAAAACTATAGCGAGGAAAAGATTGCTTAAAGGGTGCATAAGGTTTACTTGGTTTTAACAATAATAAATAATTAATTTACAAAATGATCCATACTTTAGATAATCCCATCTATAATGCTTTAAATTCGGCTCATAGTGCTTTTTCGAGTGGAACAGATCATGCAAAGTATTACCTTGAAGAGGTTGCTTCATTTGCTGGCCTGAAGGATAATTCGAAACGTAATTTTGAAGCGCTTTATGAGAATAGCCCTTTGGAGAGCCTGTTTATTGTTTTCACACCTTCTGCTGTAGATATCCCTGCTCGCTGGAAACTTGTTGCACAGATTGATATGTTTCAGATGATCTATGAATCTAAAGAGACTCCGGCAGGAACCGATATTGATTTTGTGGATTTAGATAAATCACATGTTGATCAGATGATAGCTCTTGTAGAATTAACCCAGCCGGGGCCATTTAGAGCAAGAACAATAGAGTTTGGAAATTATACTGGTGTATTTAGTGGTGATAATTTGGTAGCAATGGCAGGACATAGGCTCAATCCTACACCTTTTACTGAGATTAGTGCTGTATGTACTCACCCAGATCATCTCGGTAAAGGTTATGCTTTTGAGCTACTTCGCGAGCAGATCAAAAGAATATTGAAGAAATCTGAAATTCCTTTTTTACACGTTAGAAATGATAATCATGGTGCCATTAAATTGTACAAGAAGCTAGGATTTGACATAAGGGCTGATATGTTTGCTTATGTTATAAAGAAGGTAAACAATTAACAACCTTTCAATTGGTTAGAAAGGTTGTTACTTTAGTGTCTGAATTATTTTTTAATGTATTTTAATAGTCTTTTGAATATCTCAGTATTAGAATATACACCTCTAAAATCATCAGAATGAGGGCCATAAGCAAACACAGGAACTGGAACAGCTGTATGGTCATTTGTAGAAAATTCGCCTAATACGTAGCCTGATTGAATGTCGCCATCAAGAAGTGTTAGTCCTCCCGTTTCATGATCAGCTGTAACCACTATAAGTGTTTCGCCATTGCTGTCAGCAAATTCAAGTGCTTTGCCAATTACCTTGTCGAAATCAAGATTCTCGGTGATCACCTGCGAGACATTGTTTCTATGGCCACCGTAATCGATTTGTGCGCCTTCAAGCATCATGAAAAGACCTTTTGGATCTTTGGCTAACTGCTGAGTTGCTTTTAAGAAGGCTTCGGTTAAGAATTCTCCGCGACCTTCAATTTTTGGTCTTGTTTCATTATCAGCAACAAGTCCCACAAGTTTGTCTGCATTGCTTTTTTTGAAATCTTCAAAATTATAGGTTATGGTATATCCTTTCTTTTCTAATAACTCAACGGCAGTTGTGCCATTTAAAGTTTTCTTAAAGTTTGAGACGCCAGAACCCAGGAACATATTGATTCCTGAAGTGTGCATATCTTGTGCGATTTGGGGTTCCATTGAACGATCGGGCTGATGTGCGTAGAACGCCGCAGGAGTAGCATCGGCAAGATCGCCAACAGAAATAACAGCTGTTTTTTTACCTTCTTCTGCAGCATAGACAGCTAATGATTTTAATGGTTTTTCTGTAGAATCTACGCCAATTGCGCGGTTATTTGTTTTTTCTCCACCAGCCATTGCTGTTCCACCAGCGGCAGAATCGGTGATGTAAGTATCTGCAGCATTTGTAACTGAAACGCCAATGTTGCGCATCTTAAATAGATTTAACTGGCCTTGATTTGCCGTAAATGCAGAGTAGATTTGGGTAAGACCCATTCCGTCACCAATGAGAAGAATAACGTTTTTTACTTTTCCATTCTTACCGTCTGATTGATAGGTAGGCTGATATGTTTTGTGGATTTCTTTATTGATATAAATGTTTTTATCCAGGTCTTTTATAAAGTTTCCAAGTGATTCGACAGCGTCAGTGCCTATTAAATCTACGTGGAGGTTCATTAAAGCCAGCCAAGAACTTTTTGTATCAGGAGTAGCCCAAAACCGGATCTTTTTTCCTTCTGCATGCACACTATCAATAAGACCTTTGACCCTTGTGTAGTCGGCATGCTCTAATCTACCTTTTCCATTCCATTTGCTATAAGCGGTGAATGGGAAGCTTACTAATTCTACGTGTTTTGATTCTTCGGGTGTATGTTGTAATGGCCATTCTCCATCAAAATAGATATAATCAGGATAGTTTTTGTAATCGTTTGGTTTTGGTCTGGAACCACTTATTGTAATGGTTAACTGGCCGGCATGTGTGCTTGTTTTAAGGATGTCTTTATGAGGTTCGAGCTGCTTGATCAATATAGCTAAAGCGGTTGGGTAATTTTCTTTAATGTCGACCAGCAAATGAAGCTTGCGCTTAGGGTCTTTCTGTAAGGCTGCTATTGCTGGTTTAATATATGTGCCGTATAGTGTAATTGAAGGGTTAACATGTTCTTTACTGTGTGCAACAAGCAAGTCGTTGTTTATTGGGAAAATATCTGCCTCAATGGAACCAAATCCTTTTTGAAAAGCTCTTTGGAAAGGAATGTCATTTTCATAGTCGTTATGAGAATGAGCGTTTAGTAAAGCGTATTTAGCTTCTTTGCCTGAAGCCTCCTGAGCTTGGGAATAATTCGCGCTAGCGGTTAATAAAAGCGTAAAGAGGACTGCTTTAATAATTTTTTTGATCGGTTTTTCTGTTTTCATTCTAATCTGTTCTTGTTTGCAATGTGGTTGGTATTGCATTTATGTACGTTTAGCATTGATGTGATCTATTTGTTGGATCTACTTGCAGATCAGTAGTGTAAAGCTAACAAATGGTTTGATTAGGTAGCCGATGATTTTAATAAAAGCAAAAAGGTGTCCGTTAATGTCGGACACCTTTTTGCTTTTATTACTTTATTTACCAGCCTGGTGTTTGTTTGTAGGCACCGTTACTTCTGGAAATTTCGTCTGGATTTATTGGCCATGCCATATGCCTGGCCGGATTGAAATTGCGAGCCGGCCATATTTCATTTACAGTAAATGGCGAGTTGGGATCAGTTTTATCTGAGTGATTCTGCCCGTGAAGGGGGGCATTGATCTTTGCGAAATCTCCCCATCTCTTAAGATCCGCTAAACGGTCTGTCCATTCACACGCCAATTCAACACGACGCTCATGTTTTAAATCATTTAGTGTTGGATTGCTTATTGCTGATAATCCAACTCTTGTTCTGATTTCATTTAATGGAGCAGCAGCATCACCACTTTTACCTAGTTCTATCAAAGCCTCTGCTTTAAATAATAGAACCTCAGCATAGCGCATTAAAGAAAGGTTAAGCATAGTGGTTGGATAATCGCCACTAGGATTAATTTTAGTATTTGTACCTGCATTTCCATCGGTTCCATAGCTATAGGGTTCCATGTATTTGTTAATCTGGAAGCCCGAAAGGCTGTTGGTAGAATAATATGATCTTTCCTGTCCAAAGAAGGTGAATTTATCACCAAATTTTAAAATGGTAACCTCACGTCTTGGATCATTGGCTTCATACTCGTTGTAAAGTTCTAAGGTAGGTTGGAAATATCCCCAGCCATTGAAAACGCCCCAGCCTTTGTTCTCAAGTATTACACCTGGGAATTCGGAACCACCCTGTACACCTGAAGTAACAGACCACATATATTCGGAACTCCAGTTGTTATCAATTGTAAATACACTGCGGTAATTAGCTTTTCCATTAGCTTTTCCTGTTATTAGCGCTCTATGACCTTCGTTTTTAATTTTATCGCAAAGGTCCGGAATAGGTTGCCATTTACTTTTATCATACTGTGCCCAGTAGGCATAGGTTTTTACCATATAACCCCATGCGGCTGCTTTGTGGGCCCTGCCACGATCTGTGTCTCCGTAGGTTTCGAATAGGGGAAGTAGTTCAGAAGCTTTTTGTAAATCTGATATGACCTGGGCATAGTTGTCTGTTACCGATTTTAATTGTGGAGGTATGCGTTTACCATACTCTGGGTTTTCGACAGGCTCAAATGGAACGCCTTGATCTTTATGTCCCCAAATGTAAGCAATCCAGAAATGAGCAAAACCACGTACAAAATATGCTTCTCCTAAGGCTCTGTTGCGAACTGATTCACTGGCAGCAGTTACAGTTGGTATATTTTTTATTGCTTCATTTGCTTTGTTAATCATCCAGTAAAGGTCATTCCAGCCGCTGCTTAAATATCCTTCTCTTCCTGTTGGGATAAAGTTTTTAATGTTTTCTGCATCTGCTTTTGTTCTTCCTACAACAAGATCATCACTAGCGTTTTGTACCCAGAAAAGATCTCTGCCCCAGGTTGATTCGTAACGCATTGGTACATAAAGTGCAGCTGTTGCTTTTATAATGTCATCTTCACTTTTCCAGAAAAATGCAGTAGTAGGTGAACCGTTAGGTTTAGTATCTATCCAGTTCTTTTTACATGCACTTACAGATAACAATAAGAGCACTATAAAAATATAGTTAATTTTCTTTTTCATGATTCTATTGATTTAATCAGAATTTAAGTTTTAGTCCAAGTGAATATATGCGTGATAAAGGGTATTGACCGCCGTCAAGTCCAACACCTCCAACTTCTGGGTCCATTCCGGAATAGTCGGTGAAGGTTAACAAGTTGTCGGCACTAACAAAGACTCTTAAACTGCCGTTAAAAGGCATTTTAGTAAACGTATAACCTAGAAGAACGCTTTTTATACGCAGATAATCTCCACTTTCAAGATACCAGTCTGACGGAGTCTGGAAGTTTTTATTTTTGTCACTTGCTGAAATTTTTGGGATATCGGAGCCTGTGTTTGTTGGCGACCATGCATCAAGAATTTTGTCCCATCTATTGTATCCTTGTTCAGAACCATTTAATGTAGATTGTTTAAATGCATGGAATAATTTTGCGCCACTAACTCCCTGCAGGAACAGACTGAAGTCAAAGTTCTTCCAGGCAAGATTTGTAGTAAAACCATATGTTAACTTTGGAAATGCACTTCCCATATAAGAGCGGTCAGCGTCATCGATTTTTCCATCATTGTTCAAATCTCTGAATTTCAAATCTCCAGCTTTCGCTTCAGGTTGGATTTTCTTGCCATCTTTAGCATATGCGTTTGCTTCTGCATCCGATTGAAAAATACCTTCGTTTTTAATCAACCAATAAGAATAAGAAGGTTGACCAACTACTGACCTGTAAGGAGTTAATACGCCTCTCCAACTATCTGTATAAGCCCAATAAGAATTTGGGTTTTGATCGATGTAATCAACTCTGTTTTTTAAGGTTGCGATATTAGCCCCAAAATCATAAGTGAAATCACCAGCCTTGTCTTTCCAGTTTGCTGCAATTTCGAAACCCGTATTTCTGATTCTACCTTGATTTATAGTTGGTGCTCCAAATCCAAAAGTATTTGTCCATTCAGTATCCTGATTTTTAATTAAGTCGAATGTTAGTTTGTTGAAATAGTCGGCTGTAACACTTAATTTGTTGTTTAATAGGCTTAAATCTACCCCTAAGTCATATTGCTCAGATGTTTCCCACGAAAGGTCTGGATTATAGCGACTTCCAACATACATTGCATTTGTTTGAGGCGCACCATTACCAACCTGATAGGTATAATCAGAAGCTAAGGGCAGATAGCCATAATAAAGCGGAATAGATCCAAGATTTCCTACTCTTCCCCAACTTGCACGAATCTTAAACAGGTTTACTACAGGTAAATCAAAGAATGGTTCAGAACTGATTTTCCATGCTGCTGTAGCTGCTGGGAAACCTCTTAAACGATTGCTTGCAGCTAAACGCCCTGCGTTGTCATAGCGATAACTTCCTGTAAGAAAATATCTATCAGCCCAACTATAAGAAAGCCTTCCTACATATGAAATATTGCGGTCAGCATAGTCAAAATCGGTTGGTTTTATTTGGTCAAAGATAGAGGCATTTATAAAAAATTGGGCCCAATCTTTTTCATTGTCGAAACCTTTAGCCGCCGCACTAAAGCCACGTGCTCCATTTTCCTGCGCAGTCGTTGAAACCATTGCACCAATGGTATGTCGGTTGAAGACCCGGCTATAATTTGCCGTATTCTCCCAGATCCAGGTGAATCCTTTATTTGTAGAATATGTTAAAGTATTCTGATCGTTCGGTTTACCTGGTTCAGTTCTTCTTGGCTCAAAGTTTTTCCATAATGAATTGGTTTGGCGATAAGAAAAACGCGAAAGAACAGTTAGCCCCTTTATAACATCTGATACAGAAAGCTCTGTAACAGACTGGAGGTCGTTGCTTTTGTTATAAGGTTGATTTCTAAGTAAAGTAGCGACAGGATTGATAGCGTCACCATGAATACCTAGATATTTCGAATCTCTAGGGCCAACTCCACCAAAGGTCCCATCTTCATAATATGGGGTGGCAGATCTGGGCATGTAAATAGCTGAGAGAATGCTGCCACTATATCCACTTGAAGCATCAGTTCCACGATTGTCATTATTGTTCCAGAACAATTCCTGACGTAGTTTTATATTTTTGTTAAACTGGTAATTTGAATTAAAACGAAGAGAAAGGTTTTTGTTATAAGTATTTAGAAGTGTGCCTTCTTCTTTTTCGTAACGTCCCTGAATAAGGTTAGAGAATTTCTCTGTTCCTGCATTGATACTTACATTGTGCCTTTGGATCAGACCCGTTCTGAATATTTCATCCACCCAGTCTGTTCTGGTAACTTGGGCGTAAGGATTTAGTTTTGCGTCCCATCCACCAAGGGGGTCTAAGCCAGCGTTGGTATAAGCAAGATTGGAAACCTTTGCTTCATCTGCTGCATTAAGTGATTGTGGAAGACGCCATGCATTTTTAATACCTGTGAATCCACTATATTCTACACTTGGCTTGCCTTGAGACGCTTGACGTGTTGTAATAAGTATTACCCCTCCGGATCCTGAAAAAGCGCCATAAATAGCTGCGGAAGCAGCATCTTTCAATATCGTAATCGATTCTATATCTGCAGGGTTATAAGGCGCTCCGGGAACACCATCTACAACAAATAAGACATTGCTTGTATTGTCTCTTGAACCGGTCCCTCTGATTGTTATTGAGGGGGTACCGTTAGGGTGGCCACCATTGTTTATGGCTGTAACACCAGGAACTTTTCCCTGAAGCATAGCACCAACGCTTAAAACCGGACGATCTTTTGCCTTATCAATATCGGGCACAGTTGATACAGCAGATGAAAGATCTTGTTTCTTTGCTGTTCCATAGCCGATAACTACAATCTCGCCTAAAGACTTCCTATCTGTTTTGAGCACAATATTAAGAACTGTCGCATTACCTACTGTAACCTCTTGTGAGAGATAGCCCATGTAGCTAAAAATCAGGACAGACTGATCGTTATCAACGGCAATACTATACTTGCCCTCAGAAGTTGTTACCGTTCTTTTATTTGTCCCCTTTAGTTGAACTGTAACCCCTGGTAATGGACCTTCAACATCATCAGCGGTTACCGTGCCTGTAGCAATTCTTTCAATAGGCGGTGTTGCCGGTTTAGGTGGTGCAGGTTTCTCGTCGATGATCAAGTTGTTGTCAATTTGAGTATACCTTAAATTGGTTTGATCAAGAATCAGCTTTAAAGCCGTTTCCATTGAGATTTGGCGTGCACTAATGGTGGTCTTTTTTGCATTTCTTTTAATTATTGCTTCTCCAAAAGAGAACTTTACGCCAGTTTGTTCCTGCAGTGTTTGGAAGCATTCTTTTAAACCCGCATTTTTAAGCTTTAGGTTTAACTGTATCTTTTTCAAATCCTGACTATTGGCGCTGTTTGCAAACAACATCCCTGTTAGGGTAAGCTGTACAATTAGTGTGATTGCAGATATCTTCATAATAAATCTGATACATGGGTGGAGGTACAATCCTTTTTGCATATTTTTGTTTGTTTAGTAGGTTTTTTCCCAAAGAAAATGGGGTAATAAATCTGTTAGCCTTCTGAGATTTTACTCAGATGCGAATCCTTTAAGTCTTGAGGCCTCGTAAACCAATGACTGAATGGATTTCTAGTGAATTCGCCCTGTTTAACAGGGCGTTTTTTTTGGTAGCTTTTTCTGTTTACATAGTTTGATTTTTAATTAGTTAGAGATTATAATTTGATCGCCCTGTAGCTTATATTTAAAACTGGCCGCTTTACCCATAATGTCCATAATTTTAGTTATAGATTCATTTAGAGAACAAGTGGTATTTATACGATAATTAGATAGCGTATCTGAGGAGATATGGATCTTTACATTGTAACAACGTTCCAGTACCGCAACAACATCTGCTAAACGTTGATTATTGAATGTAAGATTTCCATCTTTCCATTGTTCCAATTCCTGAGGGGAGATTTTAGCTAAGGTTGCTTTTTTTGTCTTTTCGTCCCAATTTACAAGGTTGCCCGGGGTAAGAACGGCAACCGGGGTCAGGTGCTTTCTACTAGGGTCAGCTTGTCTATCCACAGTAACTTTTCCTGTTGCCACACTTACTTCAATCGGATTTCCTTTAAATGCCTCTATTTTGAAAGATGTGCCAAGAACCTTAGTTTGAATGTTATTGGTATGGATTATAAATGGTCGGGATGGATCTCTTTTTACTTTGAAAAATGCTTCGCCTACCAGTTCGATTTCTCTGACATTAGAAAATGTTTTAGGGTAGCATATTTTACTATTTGAACCAAGATAGATTACTGTTCCATCTGATAGGGATACTATGGAACGCTGACCTTTCGGATTATAAGATTCTATAAGAGCAACCTTAGCAATTACTTCTTTTTTGTTTTTTGAGAATTGGTATATACCAAACATAAGTGGAAGAATAAGGATTGCCGCATATCTCATCCATCTTGTTGGCCATAGTTTGGTTGTTTCTGGAACATTCTCATTATTGTTATTGCTTTGAAGCTTTTGCATCAATTGTTGGCGGTAATTTGCCATTGCATGAAGATTCAATTCAGGCTCTTCCATCTCCTGCCAGGCTTCATCAAGAACTTCACGAAATAGATCTGCCGATTCCGGCTGTTTCAGGAATTGCTTTACCTGCTCCAGTTCTTGATCACTGCAGGTATTGTTTAAATACTTTTTAAGTAATAGTTTGTTCAATTTGGTTTGGTATTTGGGCCTTCATTAGTGAATACGTAAAGAAGGGAAAATACCCTGAATGTAAAATTCAACTTTTTATTAAGTGGTTGATTTTCAGTTATAAAAAATGAATAGTGATGATTGTTAAGATAAGGTTCACATGGCTTCTCATTTTTTTTCTGAGAAAAAGAAGTGCCGCAGAAACGTGACTTTCTACTGTTTTTACAGAGAGGTTTAAGTTGGCGGCAATTTGTCGGTAGCTAAGGTTTTCGTGTCTGCTCATTTCAAAAACAAGCTTTCTTTGAGGGCTTAATTGATTAAGATGGTCTAAATAAATTTTTTGAAGCTCATTGTAAGAAACGGCTTCATTTGTTGTATCCTGAATGAAAGAATCTTCTATTAATTTACAAATTGGAGTTGTAGAAAGTTCCTTTTTACGGAAATAGTCTATCATAGAATTTTTGAGCGCTTTAAATAGGTATGGGCCTAAAGAACCCTCTTCCTGGAAGCTATCTTTTTTCTCCCAAACCTTTAACATGAGATCCATTATGAGTTCTTCTGTTATAGATTGTTGGCGAATGTATTTTAAGGCAAAAAGATTTAGCTTGTTAAAATATCGTTCAAATAGCAAATCAAATGCACGGGTATTTCCTTCCCGGCATCTTTGTAACAATTCATGATCTGGTAAACTTCTATTCGCCATTACGCAACAAAATTAGCTACTTACTTGATTTGCTTTTATTATATTTTAGTTAAATCCGGTTAACATTTATTTAACATGGCCTTTTCCTAAGGAAGTTTTTCTATTCAGGTATTTACATTAGCTCAGAAGTCCCTATCAATCTGTTGCTAAACGGTTTTTGGTGTTTATAAATGGTTTTGTTAAGGTACATATTTGTCTGATTTTCCCGAATTTTTTTAAAGGAATTTTTAATTATATGTGATTTAGGGATAATCTCTTTTTTGAATCTGATTAATAAAAATGATTTGCTGTGATAAATTAGGTGCTTATGGGGTGTAAATGCGTCAATCTTAGGGGGTTGATTATGACAAAACATATCATTAATTTTAGAATATGAAACATATATCTATCCTGGTTCCCAAGGGAGCTATTTTGGGGAGCCTTGAAGGATCCCGTCAATTGTTTAGTCAGGTGAATGAGTTTTTTAAAGCGAAAGGCCAGCCACCTTTATTTAAAGTCCAGTTAGTTGGTTTAAGTAAGGAAACTCCAGTTAGCGGTGGATTGTTTACCGTAAATACAGATCTTTTGATTGGGGATATAGAAAAGACCGACCTTATCATTATACCTGCCATTGATGGAGAAATAAGCGGAGCTATAGAAAAGAATAAAGATTTTATTCCGTGGATTGTAAAACAGTATAAAGACGGGGCCGAAATTGCAAGCTTATGCCTTGGGGCATTTTTATTAGCTTCTACAGGTTTATTGAAAGGAAAGAAATGTGCTACTCACTGGCTGGCCGAAAATGATTTTAGAAGAATGTTTCCGGATGTAAGCCTTGTTACGGAGAAGATCATTACAGATGAGCATGGACTTTATTCTAGTGGCGGCGCTTTTTCCTACCTTAATCTTATCCTGTACCTGATTGAGAAATATGCAGGTCGTGAGATCGCCGTTCTTTCAGCTAAAGTTTTTGCTATTGAGCTTGATCGTGAAAGCCAGTTGTCGTTTACGATATTTCAAGGACAAAAAGAACATGAAGATGAATCGGTTAAGAAGATCCAGGAGTTTATTGAGAAAAATTTCCAGGAGAAGATAACTATTGATCAATTAGCTTCGATGCAGGCAATTGGCAGGAGAAACCTTGAGCGAAGATTTAAAAAGGCAACTTCTAATACCATTGTAGAATATATTCAAAGGGTAAAAATGGAAGCTGCTAAAATCAGCTTAGAATCTTCGCGAGAAAATATTAACGAGGTGATGTATAAAGTAGGATATACTGACAACAAGGCTTTCCGTACAACTTTTAAAAGAATTACGGGTTTGTCGCCAATTCAGTATCGTAGTAAATACAATAGAGAAATGGCTGTGTAAACTGAAATTTAATGTTTTTATGGATATTGGCCATTTTCATTAGACTTTTTTGAGTGAATGTTTGGGAGTTTTGCCGGCGAATTTTCCCATAAGTCTTTATAATATACCGTATTTTCAATAGCTATATCTAATGAGTTTTTAAGCTTTATGATATGACTATTGTCCTTTGCCTGAACCAATTTTATGGATGATATTTTTGCTCCTAAAACATCATCCAGAAATATTGCATACCTGCTATCTCTTGCTTCGTAATTAAAAGTACTGTTGCTTACAGTAAGACCTTTTACATGACGTGTCCACAGGCCGTATGACGGCTGTACATTAAGATTGGCAACATTGTATTGCCCTACCCCAAGCTCAGGTGCAAGGTTCGAGGTGTCAGCTACTAAATTTCCTCCTTTAACTAATATGTGAACATCATTGAACTGGATGTTGGTAATGTATCCTGTATGCTGGCCATTTGGGAGCTTAAAATTGAGGCCCCCTTTAACTGAATCTGTATCTGGCAGTTTGTAACCTGCAATAATTGGAGTTGCTTTTTTTTGAGTACCATCATAAGCTTTCCAACGGCCATTTTTTCCACCGTAAGAACTTCCACCATATACTTCTGATACATCTATTCCATTAAGAATGATGTTCTCTACCTTTCCTATGTTTACATTTTTCACAAGTAACTCGTCGTGCTTAACTCCATTTTCTGTAAATACATACCTGCCAATTGTTGCGCCTAGAATTCGTGCACGATTTGATATAGAGATAAAGAAAGGAGCTCTGGTTCTGTACATTTTTGATCTGGAGTGTAGCTTACCTGTATGTCCGCAATTTAAATGAATATCGCTGATGTGTGCGCCATCGTTAGTTGATATAGAAAAGCCTGCTTTATTAGCACCAAGTACATAAATATTATCGACGCAGATGTCTTTTATGTCATCGGCCGTTTCGGATCCCACCTGGAAAAGGTTGCAATTTGTATCGCCAATAATATTACGAACTTTATAGTTTCTGGCTGGTCGGGTAAAACCAAGTGAACAATCTGAGCCGGGTTTTATAATGTCGTCTGAGCTCACTTTTGAATAGATGTTGGTGGCGGTAACATTATTACATCCCATAAAATCATAGATGTCTCTGGCATTAGATTGATTGTCTTTTGCAAAGTAAGTATTGTGTACATTGATATTGTCAGTACCCGTAGCGAGTAGGACAAAATGACCAGCCCGATCTATTTTTAACATATTGTCGTGATCAAATATTTTTGATCCATCGTTTCCAATATAGTACGGTTCGTCTTTCTCGGCATCATACCATAGATCTTCCTCACGATGAATGCCTCCAATTTCAAGGTTTGTACATAGCTTTAGGGTAAACATTTTGTCGGCTCTATTGTCTGGAGCGTTTTTCATTACATTATCCCCATTTACAAGGTTCCAATTTCCAGTGATTAAGCCATTACCTATAATCTTTACATTGTCTAATCTTTCACCAAAGAACATAGTGTTTCTGAAATAATGATGTCCAACGTCCTGTTTTGTCATGTAGTTTTCTGGATCTGCATAAGGGCCTGGATCAGTAGGAGATAGGCCTGACCTATATTTTTTATCACTAAACCATGTGGATTCAGGGGCATCGGCTCCTTTTATAGCCTTAATAGTTGCATTTTTACTTATGTATAAATAGACATTACTTTTTAAATGAATGGTGCGGACATTATATGTCCCTTGAGAAAATAGAAGCGTGCCACCACCAAGTTGATTTAAGTAAGCAATGGCTTTATTGATCGATTCTGTATTGTCTTCTATTCCATCAGCACTTACCCCAAAATCCTTTATATCCATTTTTCCTGAATAGAAGTATGCCGAGTTGGATGTGTCTTTTTTTATGCCCTCTGTAATTAATAGTCGAAACGCATATAATTTATTAGCAACCAGATTTGATACTGTTGCCGTAGATTTTTTGTGATCTATATGAGCCGATGCTTTAACCCAGCTCTTTCCTTCGTCGAGTGATTGCATTAACTGAATATTTCTGTTTTTTCTATCAGATGTCCATTTAAAGGTCACATTGGTATATGTTGAGGGAGATTCTTTATATTGAATGTCTTTTTCGAGAACCCTTTCAAAGTCTGAAATGGTTCTGGTTGCAGTTAGTGTTGCAATCTCGGAACCTATTTCTGGACTTTTAAGGATTTCAGGCTTCGATGTGATATAACTAGCTTTGAAAAGGTATTTGCCTTCTACAGATAAGTTCACATTAGAAATGACAATTTTAAGGTCGGCCCCGTTTGCCGGTCTTAGATCGAGATGTTTAAAGTTGAGTATTTGTCCTTTTGGCGTTGCGGTAATGGTAATGCTTCCTACCTTTGAATAGGAGTAATTGTTGCCAGTGCGACCTATGGACTGTTTGCTAAGGTCTTTTAATTTTACATCACCGCGTCCAATAACATTTACAGTTGTATTGTCTAAGGTAGCATTAATGCCTTTTGGTAGTGAAATACTTACAGTAGCATCCGGACTTCTTTGGCCGGCTGTAAAATATAAAGTAAGGTTTGTGGTTGTATTGGCCGTTATTTGCTGTTTATCTAGCTGCAAGCTTCCTCCTATAGCCATAGGCTGTAGCTTAATGATA
>NZ_CAMLHF010000054.1 GCF_946479715.1 uncultured Pedobacter sp.
AAAAAGCAGGTTTATAAGTTTCTTTTTCCCAGTTTGTATCATAAATTGGTTTATCGTTCGTATCAAAAAGTAATGGAAAATTAGCATGATTTAGTTCTACCGGAGGTGCCCAAACTGCGCCAGCGGGATCAAACTTTTGACCATTTGCAAAAGACTCGTTGTATATTTTCACAAACTGTTCAGAATTTAATGTAGGTAAATGCCTGTACAGCTCACTTATGTTCATATTCGTTTCATAAGAAACTGTGGCATCACCCTTTTTCCCACGTTTTGTGGTAATCATAATTACACCATTTGCACCTCTTGATCCATAAATAGCAGTTGATGAAGCATCTTTTAGTACCTCAACCGAAGCTACATCCAAAGGGTTAACAGAGTTTGGGTCTACGCCAACTACCCCATCGATTACATACAATGGGTCTATATTGGAGTTAATTGAACCAATACCTCTTATCCTTACCTTTGCCGCAGCGCCCGGAGCAGCACTGTTAATGCTAACCTCCACACCGGTAACCTTACCCTGCAAAGCCTGTGATATATTAGCAACTGGTTTATCCATCAGCTGCTCGCCTTTAACCGTAACTACAGCACCGGTAAGGTCAGATTTTTTTACAGTACCGTATCCAATTACAACAACCTCATTTAAACCGCTAGAAGATTCGACTAATTGGATGTTAATGGTTTTTCTAGTGCCTACTTTAACTTCCTGAGTAGTATAACCAGTGTAAGAGAAAACCAAAATATCGTTTTCTCCTTTTACTTCAATGCCGTAATTCCCGCTGGCATCGGCGGAAGTAGCGAGTGTGGTACCTTTTACCAGGATACTTACACCTGGTAAGGGACTGTTATCTTTTGCATCGCTAACCTTGCCAATAATCTTAAGCTGAGCCATTGCATGAAAGGACAGCATAGAAAATATGACCGAATAAAATATTCTTTTCATCATAATATTAGTTTTAGAATTTAGTTTTAGTTTTTTGAATGACCAGGATTTCCTGGAATAGTGGATCAGCTAAAACAATTTAGTCATGGTGGCAAATAATTAATATCCACAAAGATTAACTTAAGCTTTAGATGATGTAAATAATAGTACAGAACACGCATAGTATAGGGATTTAAGTAGACACGATATTTAGCACTTTGAGAGGTCCAGAACTTCTAAGGAAATGGTGACGGAAGCATTATGTAAATACATACCATACAAATGGATATTGCTCGTTTCATACTAGGGACTTAATATTTAACAGTAAATTTGGTTACGACACCATTGCGATCGATTACTTCGCGATGAATGTATCTACAATATAAATAACAAAAAATTAAGTTCCAAACATTTTAAGGATAAAGAAGGAGATACTTAAATATTAAGTGCCTTTTCAAGGTTATCTTTAAAGTTCCGGCCGATAGGAATTTGATGGCCGTTCAGTACAATTCTGTTCCTTTCCAGACGTGTTATTTTCTGAATGGATACGATGAAAGATTTATGTACCCGAATAAAACGGTCTTTCGGAAAAATATCAAGCATTGCTTTGATTGATCCTTTGAGCAGGATTTTTCCTGTATAAGTATAGATTATTGCATAGTCTTTGAGCCCCTGGATATGGGTAACATCATTAAAATGAAGTTTTATGCGCTGTACACCGCTTTTGACAAAAATAAAATCAGTTTCCTGAAAAACAGGATTATCATCAATATTTGTATTCTGCGCTTTTAAGGTCAGGAATTCTGTGATTTTCTCAATGGCCTGTTTAAAACGATTAAAGGATATCGGTTTTAATAGAAAATCAATTACTCCCATTTCATAACCTTCAAAAGCATAATCGCGGTAAGCAGTTGTAAAAATTGTAAGTGGTGGATCTGTTAATTCGTTCAGAAATTCAATACCTGTCATTTCCGGCATCTCAATATCGATAAATAGTACGTCGACAGGTTGATTTTGTAAAAAACGCAAGGCTTCCCTAGTATTGGTAAACAGCGATACGGAATGTACATTGTCGGTACGTTTTAAGTAGCCGTCCAATATTTCAAGCGCAAGCGGTTCATCATCTACAACAACAATTCTCAGCATTATTTCCAATTTCAATCCATTTAGTTATAATTCAATTACCAGCCTGGCATGGAAAACATTTTTCTTATCATCAAGTTCAAGGCGATGTCTATCCGGATAAAGCAGTTCCAAACGTTTTCTTAAATTGTCTAGCCCTATCCCACCCTTACTTTTATTAGAAACTGTTGATGGTTTTGAGTTTTCTATATTAACCGTTAATGTTGCATCATTCAATGCTATATCAACAGTAAGCCAACTATTTTCAGTTTGTTTACTAAGCCCATGTTTAAAAGCGTTTTCTACCAAAGGAAGCAGCAATAATGGGGCAATTTCTTGTCCTTTTAGTTCAGCGTTAATGTTCGATAAAATAGCAGAATCTGCACTAAACCTAAGTCGCTCCAGTTCAATATAATTACTTAGGTAAGCGATTTCTTTTTCCAGCAGCACCTTGGCATCAGTACTGTCATACAACATATACTCCATCATTTCTGATAGCTTAAGTACTACATCTGGCGCCAGTTCCGATTTTTTAAGTGTTAATGCATATAAGTTGTTTAATATGTTAAACAGGAAGTGTGGATTTACCTGAGCACGAAGAAAATTGACTTCGGCATTTAATTTTTCTACAGTAATTTTCTGAATGAGGAGCTGTTGCCCATACCAGTCCATACTTAACTTAAGTGCCAGCATTAAACCTAAATACCATAAGGTGCTAAAAAAGTTGTAAGATAGGCTTTCCATTAAATCGCTGTTACGCATAGGGCCTATAACATAACCATACAGATAAAAATCAAAAAGGCTCTGGGCTGTTAAATAACCGATTACAGAAGCAATAACTGCCGCGGAGTAAATAAAGTAGCGTTTCTTTAGCAGGTATTTTGGTAAGAAAAAATGAAGGTTAAGGTAAGCTATGACAATTAGCAGAGCAATCCTTACAGTTACACAAGCAACAAAATAAGGCATGCTGGCTTTGTGTATGAGGTATCTTTTCTCATATATAAAGAATCCTGTAATCAGCAACCAATAGGCACTATGAGCCAGGACGTACTTTAGGGAAACTGTCCCTTTTGAAAATGGCAGCTTAACCTGCTTGTCAAGAAAATCCATATTTAAATATCATACATAAAGGAACTTAAAAGTGCTAAACCTGCAAAATTATTTCGACGAACAGCATAAAAAGTAGAGGTTCGTCTACTTTTTTGTTTGCTGGTCTACTATTTTTCTGCATGGTTTCCATTTCTCCTAATATTGTTATCATAAATAGTCAAGTATTTTAATTTAAAAATTGCATTATGAAAACTACAACATTCAATCAGACGTTTATTAAGATATTTACGCTGATCACACTATGCTTTACTGCATTTGGTTTCACCACAAAATTTGGACTGGATAGTTATGAGATTTATCTGAATAATAAACTCATTCTAAAACAATCCGTGAACCAGCCTTTGAGTTTAAGAGTGCTGCAACTTGATAAGACAAATGCTAATGACCAGTTGCGCATCAATTACATACACTGCACTTTAAAGGGAGCTGGCACCGACCGAAATATTGTTTTAAAAGATGAAAAGGGAAAGAAACTGAAAGATTGGTCATTTGCTAATACCACCGGTTCCGATTTAAGTATGGTGATCTCGGTAAAAGAGCTGTTATCACTGATAAAAAACAATCCGAATCATGAGCTGAGTTTGCATTATACATCAAAGGAGCTTACTAAAGCTCAAATGCTTGCTTCTCTTACTGTAAAATAAGAGGCTTTTCTTCGGCTAAATGCACTCACATGCGCCAAAAGATATATCTTCTGTTTATACTGGTTTGTTTTTGCACTAATCGGGTTCTAGCACAACGTGTAGATAGTATTAAAACTGACTCGTTAAAGAAGAAATCAGCTATTAAGTTGAAAACGGTTACCATACGCGGCCAAAAGCCGCTGATAGAACAGCGAATAGATGGAATTGTGTTCAATGTAGAAAGTTTGCCACCTATTGCAGGCGCAGATGCTTCGGATGTACTTAGAAAAGTACCGATGCTAAGCGTTGATGGTAGTGGCGGACTTTCTGTTCGTGGAAATTCGAATATTAAGGTACTAATTGATGGTAAACCTTCTGAAATCTATGCATCTTCTGTTGCAGATGCACTGAAAGCAATTAGAGGCGAAAATATTGTGAAAGTGGAGGTGATTACTAATCCCTCATCGCGATATGATGCTGAAGGGGCTGATGCGGTGGTAAACATTATTACCCGAAAAATAATAGATAATGCCACCAGTGGGAACATCAACGCTGTGGCTGGGAATCGTAGTGAAAGTATTGGTGGTGATGTGCACCGAAGACAGGGCGCTTTTCTGATCAATACCGATGCCTTCTACCAGAAATATTGGAACCGAAATGGTTCTGTATTACAGCGCAAGGCAGATAATTTGGCACTTATTCAGAAAAACAAGACCAAACAATCGGGAGATTATTTCTTTGGCGGCTTAAGCGTACTTTATAACCTAGATTCTTTAAACACCTTTAACTTGGGCTATCGTGCCAGACGATCGCCAAACGAGACGACCGGCATTTCTTACAATTATGAGGTTGACAATCAAACAGAGGAGTTCCTGTTTGAACGGAATACCATAACGCCAAATCAGAATAAGGGTAATGCATATACTTTTGGCTTTAATGGCAAATCTAAAAAAATAGAATATTCGATATTAGGAATGTATTCACATTTTAAAGGCACGAATGATTACAGTTTGAATCAGACCGCACTGAATAAAAGTGAGTACAGGGAGAATTTCTTTAGCACTACGGTTTACGATGACTATATTATCCAGGGAGATTACACACAATCATTCACTGGGAACTGGAAATTGGAAACCGGGGCTAAGGTATCTGCTAAAAATTCTCAAAACCAAAGCTTGTTTGAAGTATATGATTTTGCAAATAGCAATTATCAATATGACCCTGTCCGTTCGAGTGATTTTACGTATAAGAACAGGATTTACGCAGGGTATCTAAATATGAGTATCCAACTAAACAAATGGGGACTTAGTGGTGGCCTAAGGTATGAGAAGACAGAGCTTGATGCAGTATTTAGAGGCCAGAAAGTACATGTACCTTCATTTGACAACCTTGTTCCACAAGTATTGCTTAATATGGCCTTAGATAACATCACAAATATTAAACTGAGCTATGCAATGAAATTGGTTCGTCCGTACATTTCCTATCTGGACCCGACAGTAAATACCAGCGATTCATTAACCTTGCAATATGGGAACCCACAACTCAAACCAGAGCTAACAAACCGTTATGAACTTAGTTATTCAGTTAACAACGCCAAACTGTTCAGAGACTTTGTGCTATTTTTTAATGATAACAGAAACTCAATTGAAAATATCCGTTTCCCTAAAGGAAATGGAATCTTTGAAAGCACCTGGAAAAATGTAGGAAAGAACCAAAGGTTAGGCATCTCTGCAACACTGAACTGGAAGCCTTTATCCTCACTAACTGTTGGTGCTGCACTAACTGCACAATTTGTATGGCTGGAAAGCAGAGCGCTTGGCATCAGTAACAAATCTTTAATGCGGCGACTTACACTTAACGGCAGCTACAAATTACCTCTGGGTTATAGCATTGATTTTTACGGCTTTTTTGATTCCAACAATTTACGCCTGCAGGGTTATCGCTCTGGTTGGAAGTTCTATAACATGTCTATAAATAAGAAATTCAAAAACGAGCGACTGACCCTTGGTTTGCGTATGGAAACATTTTTTAAGCCGCACACTTACATCGATGAAGTAATTAAAACATCAGATTATGAGCAACGACAGTCGTATCGTTATCAGAATCAGAACCTCAGGTTTACTATTTCCTATAAGATTGGCAAAAAGGAGATTAAAAGCCCGCAAATAAAGACTGTTGAAAATGATTAGCTTATTCGTGTAAGCAAAAAAATCCGTACCTTGAGGCCATTACGACTAACGCAGCTAGCTGAAAGCACAAGAAAAACACAACATGGCAGAGCAACTCATCCATATCTGGGCAGGAATGTCACAAAATAAAACAGAAGAACAATTCTATAAATACTTTGATCAGAGTAAATTCCTGAAAGACAACAATAGTTTTAATACAGATGAAGCTTATCCTAGAAACGCACCTGATTTTCAACTTCGCTCTCAGTTCAGCAAAGACATTGGCAAGGAATATGATTACGATGCAGACTGGCTAACCATTTATCATGGTCGCAAAAGAATCAGCACTCAGGCAGCCATAGAAGAGCTACCTATCTGGGATGACCAAACAGAAGTAGACATCTACCAGGCCTGTATCGACAAAGGAATTTCTACAGTAAACTCTATTCTTTGCTATGCAGATGACGAACTTAGCATAGACAATCCACTGGAAAGTTATAACGATATGATCTATATTGGCAGTTTTAATAACCCACGATAATTCAGACCACTATAGAAGCATACTTTTAAGCTCTTTAAGAAATTCGCATTGCTGCTGATTGATAAACTCCTCGGCTTGCGTTAAAGAAAACCACCGGGCCTGATCTACTTCTGGAAAATCGACAATTTTACCTGATTTAGGTGGCCATTCTAAAGGGAAAGTATTGCATGTGATGTTGTTGGCATCTAAATCACCACTAACAGCCCAGCAATTAACTATTTTACCACCCTTCTGAACCACTGGTTTTAACGCTTTAAAATCTCCATGAGGTAGATAACCTGTTTCTTCATTAAATTCCCGCAAGGCTGCTTGTAAAGTATCTTCATCGGGCAATAGTTCGCCCTTAGGAACAGTCCACCAACCTTTGTCTTTATTACGAAAAAAGGGTCCGCCAGGATGAACCAGTAAGACTTCTGGTTCTTTATTATTTAATCTGTACAACAATATACCAGCACTCTGTTTACTCATTGGTTGTAATTTCTGTTAATTTATAGATTATTGTTTATAAAGACAATGTCGCAATCACCCCTATTAATTGTCTTTTCTCGCCATGCAAGCTTAACTTACTTACCTCTATATTTGTTTACATCAAAGGTAAAAAATGAAAACAGCCAGTAATCCTTTAACCGCAGCTTACAATTTGATTGATACGAATAATCGGAAACAATTGGAAGCCTTATTTCTGGAGCTTACTCCAAATAGTCCTGCCGTTTGGGGTAAAATGAAACCACAACAAATGGTAGAACACCTGATAGATCAGGTACAATACACCAATGGTAAAAAGGAACCTTTTTGCGAAGTTTCTGAAGAGCAGGCCTTATTGGCAAAACAAGTTAATATCTATACCCCTGTAGAGATCCCAAGAAATGTAATTTTTGGAGAAATCTCAGATGAGTTAATCTATTTCGATCTACCAACTGCTATTCAACAATTAATGATAGAACTTGATGATTTTGATCAGCATTTTATTAAGCCCGAAACCTTCGTCATACACGGTGGATTTGGACCAATGAATTATAAAGAATGGTGTATCTGGCACAGCAAGCATTTCTCACATCACTTAAAACAATTTAACATCAAAGTGTCTCTTCACTCCCGTTGAAATCACTGAATAGATGAATTAACTTTGTGATGGCATCATCAGAATGAAGCATTTCAGTTTGATCTAAAGTCATTTTTGTAACGGCAGATGCTCTTGCACACATTTGTTTTTCAAATGTAGCTATGGCTGTTTCAAGGTTCGGAAATTTATCATCACAAAGGTGGTCAGCCAATTCAAATGCATCCTGCATCGTCATATTTACCCCTTCCCCCGCGTAGGGTGGCATACGGTGGGCAGCATCTCCGATCATGGTAAGATTAGGTAGCGTAGTCCATTGCTGGTTTAGCGGAAAATGATACTGTGGTCGCGGAACAATAGATACCTCATCGCTGGCAAATAATTGCTGCCATGTAATGTGCCATGATCCAAATTCTTTTTTAAACCATTCGAATACCTGTTCCTTATCTGCAAAATCAATACCGCTATTGCGCACCCAAAATTCAGGCACTTTGCAACCGGTATAAAAGGAAAGCGTACCATCTCCTTTCGAGCTTAAAATCAGTGATTTTTGATCTCCCAGGGCAAATATTTTACCATCTTTAAGTATACTATACAGCTCAGGAGCATTTTCTTTAGCATGGTAAATATTTCCTTCTACAACAGAAATACCTGAATAAACAGGCTTTATATCTGTTAAGTATGAACGGACTTTGGAATTGGCTCCATCTGCAGCTATTACTATATCTGCTTCAGCAGAAGTCCCATTTTTGAACAACAATTTCCAACCATCATTATGCGGCGCCATGGAAGCAAACTGACTGTCCCATATTACTGTATCCGGATTTAATGATTGAAGAAGTATATTTCGTAATGGTCCGCGGTCTATTTCTGGACGTCCTTCGTCATGATCTTCATCAGAATGTCCATCTAATTTAATATTCAAATCTTTATCTAACACGAGCAATTTACCTGCCTCCGGGCGGTAATTAGCATAAAAGGCATCAATTAACCCGGCTCTGCGAAGTGCTTCTAAGCCAGATTCTTCATGAAGATCTAATGTAGCACCCTGTACCCTTACAGATGAATTAAAATCCCTTTCATATACTTTTACATCTGCCCCTTTAAGTTGCAGTAGTCGTGCTAAAGTAAGACCACCGGGCCCGCCACCTACAATAGCTATTCTTTTATTTTGAATCAACATAATTGAAAATTTAGTTTTTACAATGCAAAACTACTTCTTCGGCAATGTTGAGAATTGTATAAATCGGTCGTTTTCGTTCTTACTTAGTTCTTTAGGGGTAACACCGGCAAATTTTTTGACATTTTTTATAAAGTGCGATTGATCTGTAAAGTTCTGTTCGGGAAATAGTTTACCTTCTTTTATCTGCTTAAAGGAAGCTCTGAATCTTAAAATAGTGCAATAAGCTTTTAATGAAATACCAAACCATTCATTAAAGTACCTGTTAATTTGCCTGCTTGTCCAATGGAGTGTTTCAGCAATCTCCCGGATAGTGATTGATCCCGCGGAAGCATATACCAGTTCAAATAATCTTTGTTTACGTAAGTCAACATTAATATTATTTAGTTTATGTAATAGTTTATCGGTAAGCACATTGCAAAACTGTTCAAAATCATTAAAGCTTTCTGTGGTAATTCCAAAATAATCTGATGGCAAAACATAAGCTGCATCAACGAGGGTTGGAAATTTCCTATCAAATAAGTATTCAATTGCAAGCAATTTAAAGCTAACAGCAAGCATGACTGTTTCTGGCATTATGGTCCCCTGAGAAGGTGCATCTTCGAGTCCTAAAAGGGTAAGTTCGTACGGTTCCTTTAAGGAGAAGAAAAGATCTATCCTGCCATCAGGTACGATAACAACTCTTTTTTCTTGTTCGGTATTGTTGGACAGCACCCAAAAGCTGTCTACAAATGTAGAAAGCGGTGGATCAGGTTTTATCTCTTTATAGGCTATTCCTTCCATTAGTAATAATCGCGACTGGTATGAACATCTTCTAACTGCCAATGCAAAATAGTTTATTTTTTATTAAGTTTGGTTAACACATATAAAGAAGCCAAAATCCCACAGGGACCTGTATCTCAACCGTATCATACTATTTAATAGATGCGTAAAAATGAATGAATTGACGGCTAAAATATTCGAAACACAACTTTCACTTTTAAAATCAATTGCTGAGATTGAGAATGTTCAGCGATTTTTTAGAGATAAGGATCCGAAGCATAAATTTTTGGGTGTTAGAATGGCGGCTATTTTTGATTTAGCAAAACAATTCATGGAAATGCCCATTGGTGAAATTGAAAAATTAATAGGAAGTGAATATTACGAAGCACGAATGGGTGCCGTAAGCATAATGGATTTTCAGGCAAGGAATAAGAAAACAACCCCACTAAGGAAAAAGGAGTTATTTGATCTTTACATAAAATGCCATGACAAAATAGATAATTGGGATTTGGTTGATAGAAGTGCTCCATATGTTGTTGGTGGTTATTTGTTTGATAAGCCAAGAGACATTTTATACAAACTTGCTAAGTCTGATCATGTTTGGGAACGGAGAACAGCAATTGTAAGTACTTATTTTTTTATCAGGCAAAATGACTTATCAGATACCTTCAGGATTGCGGAGGTATTGATAAACGATGAGCACGACCTTATTCAAAAGGCAGTGGGAAGCTGGGTAAGGGAGGCTGGCAAAAGAGACAAATTAGTTTTAATTGAATTCTTAGACAATTATGCCCATTCAATGCCTATGGCAATGCTTCGTTGCGCAATTGAAAAACTTGATCCGAAAGAGAAACGCTATTATTTGGAGATCAACAAAAAAAAGTAATTGAAATCGTGATTACTGAGCCCTGCTGTTCTCTGTGCGCCCTGTAGATTTATTCGTGTAAGTAACTTTTTTAAGCCTGCCAAAACTATAAGCAAGGGTTATCCGGTAATATTTGTTGTTATTCTTTCTTGCAAATTCAATATAAGTCTCACCAATTTCATAATATCCCGAAGGCTTATCCTTCCGAAAGATATCGTTGGCTAGCAAATTAAGTTTTAAAGCTTTATTAAAAAAATCCATTTCAACACCCAAAGCCGCTAAAACTTGGTTATGTCTGTAAAAAATCCCGTCGTACTTGTCTCCTGTATACCTGCCTAATACCTGAATTTTAAACAAGTTCCTGATGTTAAAATTATTGCTGGAATAAAAATGGAACTGCGGACGGCTTGTCATCAAACCATAGGGGAAGTCGCCAGTCATATATTTATTATAAGTTAGATCAACTGTATTCATAGATGTCAACAAGTTTAGGTTAAAGGGAATGGACAAGGAAACAAACCAGGAACTAAGTTTACTAAGATTTAAAGGTTTTAATACATAGGTGTTCTCGGCTTCTCCCTGTATTGCTGCACCGGTAATAGCATCTCTTGTGTCTGAATATCCTGCTGTAAAACTGTACTTTTTAAACGATGCACCTAGCTCAAAAGAATTTGTTTTTTCGGGCTTTAAGTAAGGATTACCCTCTATACTGGTATAAGCATCCTGATAAATACCAGAAGGATTTAAAGCCTGGTACCTTGGCCTGGTTATCCGCGAAGTATAAGACATTCTAAACTGAAGCTGATCAGACATTTTAATAGCTATAAAGGCACTCGGAAAAAAATTAAGGTAATTGTCTTTTATCTCTTCTAATCCCTGAACATCAGTTTCCAATTTATAACTGGTCCATTCGGTTCTTACTCCTATCCCATAGTTTATCTTTAGGCTCATTTGACCATTGAAATTCAAATATGCAGCAGGAATATTTTCCTGATACTTAAAGTCTGCAGATCGGGTTTCATCCAGTATAGAACTTCCATCTTTAGCTGTAAAAAAATCTGAATTGAATTTATTACTGGCGTAGCTATATTTAGCTCCGAATTCGAGTTTGTTATTCAAATTAAAGGCTTTAGTATAATCTGTTTGGGCATTTGTCAATCTAATTCTATAACCTGCTTTATTATTTAAAACGTTAAAGGACTCCTGCCCGTTAACTAAGTTATGTTCATTTATATCATCGTCTGTTTTCGAAACATACCCGGCATATTGGCCGCCAATAAATAAAGAAGAACCAAGGCTATCTATATCTCTGTTGTAATTTAGATTAATGGAGTTGTTATTGATTACATTATCATTAGCTATATCACTTCTAAAAAAACCCTTCATTAAGGTAGAAGTGATGGCATTTTCACTTTTAGTACTTCCTCCTAAGTCATTATAAGATCCACTATATTCAGCCGAGAGATAACTCTTTTCGTTGAGATCATATTGCCCTCCAAGACTATAATTAGAAAAATTATTATATTTCCTATTCCAGTCAGTCATAAGCACAGAGCTAAAATGATCCACAGATTTTAATCTTGACCTCGTGGTATTTAATATTTCTCTGGTATTTCCCAGCAATAGCCCATAACTTCCTGTTAAGGATAGTTTATTCTTTTTATAGTTGGCATCTATATTGGTATTTGCACTTGGAGAACTAAAATCTGAAGTGGTAAATATCTGTTTAAAACTCCCTTTATATCCTTCTTCGGCATTTGTAACTGTTATCACATTAATAACTGATTTGCCTTCAGCATCATATTTTGAAGAGGGATTTGCAATAATTTCAATCTTCCTGATCTGTGAAGAGGAAATAGAAGTCAGCTGTTCGGTAGTTATTCTCCTTCCGTTTAGGTAAATAATGGCTTCTCCCTTCCCCCTAACAGATACTCCGTCTTCAGTAACGTTAACATTTGGGGATTTGGAAAGAATTTCAATTGCAGAAGTACTTGTTGCTAAAATTGTATTGGCCACATTAACTTCAATTGTCCCGTTTGCTCTATTTCTAAATAAGGGAATTTGTCCGGTCACTTCTATTCCTTTCAATATCCTTTGGTTGATAAGCATAGGCACCTCCTTAAGATCTAAAAACCGCTGAGCAGAATTGATCTGCAGAGGGCCCTGATATTGCTTGTGATATTCCATGGAGGAAACCAACAGTATATAGATGCCATCTTGTATGTTTGTTAGCTGAAAAAATCCTGATGTATCTGTAAAAACACTTTTAATTACAGAGGAATCTTTAACCGAAAGTAAGGTCGCTGTTGCAAACTCAACTCCTTTGCGAGTATTCATGTCGACGGCTGTCCCCTTAATATTGCCCAGCTGGGCATGAGCATTAATTCTGGCTAAAAAAATCAGGATAAATAGTATTGTAAAAACTCTGGACATAGCGGTGCATTGGATTCTTTTTTTCAAAAGTCCAAAACAATTCTCTGCGAGAGGTGCAACAATCGGGAATCAGGAGTACGAATTTATAAATCCGTACTGTAAGCAATATTGTCTGTCTGTATTTTTTGCTGATGAATAGCAGGGGTTGTGCCAGTAAGCTTTTTAAAAGTAGCAAAGAATGTGGATTTGGAATTAAATCCTACTTCATAACCAACGGATTCTAATGTTAAGCGATTACTTGAAGCCATTATTTTGCAAGCCTCATTGATCCTAAATTCGTTGATATAGGTGGTGAAATTTTTGCCCAGATTATCATTAAGGAGTTGCGATAATTGATGACTGGAAATATTAGCCTCCCTTGATAGCTCATTTAACTTGAGGTCTGGGTTTTTATACAACTCTTTCTCTGCCATTATCTTTTCGAGCCGTACAAGTAAGGTATTAGCATCTTCATCATTTACTTTCTTGTTAGGGTACTTGCTCTGTCCCAAAATGAATAAGTCATTTGTTTTTTTTCGGTACAGAAGTGTAAAAACAACCATGTATAAGCAAAAAGAAAATGCGAGAGAACCGTTGAGATATAATGAAAACGAGGCTCTCCACAAAGCCAACTGAAAAAAGGCAAAGATAAGAGCTGTGCTACCAAAAACAGTAAGAAGCCATATTTCTGAGGCTTTCATTTTATAGTCTTTTGCAAACAGGTTTTTCAATATATCTTTTAATACCAATCCTGAAGCTACCAAATAAGCAAACCACTCTGCATAGATAATCTGTACAAAATAATTATTCCAAAGCTTTGGATAGGTTTGATAAGGATATATAATTCCCGGGATCAGGATAATGGCAAACAACAAAGCAATACTCCATTTAGAAGATCTTGTTAAAGGCGCACCAGGGTTTATAGTTGATTTTAGAAAGTAATAAAGAAAAGGTCCAATAAAAAAGCAGGCAGTGAGGCCAATCTGCAAATATATTTTAGCTAGTGAAGGATAAAAACTTACAAAAATAGATTTACCTATCCTTAAGCTTATAGCCAAGAGCAATGCTCCAAAAAACAGATTTGACAGATGCTTTTTTTTGGTAAAGAAGAAAAAATAAATGCTCAAAATGAGCCCGTTAAATACCCCTAAAGCACCGAAAAAGAATAAGAGTCCTTTACCAACATCCATATAATCATTATAGCTTTTATCGATGTAAAATAAGCAGAAAAAATCAATTTTCATTGGCAAGTTTTAGCACATGATTTTTGTGTAATTTTACGCCAAATATTAAGAAATATGTCTTTTACCTCCTTGGGTTTATCGGCTGCTTTATTAGAAGCATTGGTGAATCAGAATTTCACAGCACCTACTCCTATTCAACAAACAGCTATACCGGCCATATTAGATAAAAAAGATGTGCTAGGCATAGCTAAAACGGGTTCTGGAAAAACTGCCGGATATGTTTTGCCAATTCTAATGAATTTGCAAGAAACAGCAGGGGTAAAAAATCGCCATGCGAATGTATTGGTTTTAGTACCAACACGCGAACTGGCTGAACAGGTAAAAGATGTTTTTAAGACTTTTAGTAAGGGCCTTTCTGTGCCTATTAAAACATTGGCCGTATATGGCGGTGTTTCTATTAATCCGCAAATGATGGCTTTACAGGGCGTGAATGTACTTGTTGCCACACCCGGCAGGCTATTGGAATTGGTAGAATCAAATGCTGTACACCTATCTACCATTGAAACATTGGTGCTAGACGAAGCAGATAAGATGCTTAATCTGGGGTTTAAAGATGAAGTAAACAGAATCATTTCTCTTTTACCTAACAAGCACCAAAACATATTGTTTTCTGCTACATTGAGTGATGATCTGCAACACATTCATCAAATCTTACTGCATGATCCGGTAGTTATTAAAATCGAGGTTGAAGAAGATTCGCTTGATCTTATTAATCAGGTAGCGTATATAATTACGGATGAGAAAAAGGGTCCGTTTCTACGTCATCTGATCAATCATCATGAAATGAAACAAGTGTTGGTATTTGCTTCTTCTGTTCATCAGGTTGATGCCATTGTGAACAAACTTCGTAAAAATAATATTGATGCAAAAGCTGTTCACAGTAAAAAAAGCCAGGGCGCAAGGACAGAGGCTTTATCTCATTTTAAATCTGGTAAACTTAGGGTTTTAGTGGCAACTGATTTAATGGCGAGAGGAATTGACATTAATTTCCTTCCTTTTGTGATTAATTATGAACTTCCCAGGTCACCTAAAGATTATATCCACAGAATTGGGAGAACTGGCCGTGCTGACACACCTGGAGAAGCTATTTCTTTAGTTAGTCCTAATGAGCTTCCTCATTTTGAAGTAATCCAAAAAAAGATGGGCAAGAAAGTAAAAACTACTTACCCGGTATGATCTTATAAATAGCACCTTTTTCTTCTTCAATAAGATTAACAAGGAGATAAATTTCCCCGTCACAATCCTCTCCGAAGCTATAGATCTGCCAATATCCAGGCTCCCGAGAAATAGAGAGCTTCTCCATTTTCCAGAGTTCTTTGTTAATGTCGGTTAATGACCAGATGGTTCCCATTAAATCGCCAAAGATGTATTTACCGAAAAGCTCTGAAATTAGTTTACCGCGATAAAGAAAGCCACCAGTAACACTGATGCCTTCATTACGACCATAATCTGCTATTGGGTTGATCCAGTTTTTTGGATCAGGATCATTTGGTGTTTTAACATGAGTACCTTCTCTTAGCCGCCAGCCATAATTTCCACCCTTGGTAACAATATCAATTTCTTCCCAGTTCTTCTGACCTACGTCTCCGGCAAACAATCTTCCAGTAAGTTTGTCGAAACTAATCCGCCACGGGTTCCTAAAGCCGTATGCATAAATTTCTGGTTTTGTATTTTCCATTCCTATGAACGGATTGTCCTTTGGAACGGCATAGGGAACACTATTCACATCAATTCGAAGTATTTTACCAAGTAGTGTATTTAGATTCTGTCCATTACCATAAGTACCATGCATATCATTATATGCTCCGCCATCTCCTACCCCTATATATAGAAATCCATCGGGGCCAAACTTTAAGTCTCCTCCGTTGTGGTTAGATTCGGGTTCATCAATAATCAGAACATCCCTTGATTTGGTTTTATCAGCCAGATCAGGATTTTCTGTAGAAACTTTGTATTCACGAATAATACTTTGATGGTCTATGCCCGGAGTTTTAGGAACACGCTTGCTAAAGTAAACATAGAATTTGCCATTCTTTGCATATTGAGGATGAAAGGCCAGTCCTAACAATCCCATTTCATCACTGCTTCCCATCATCAGTACTTCATCTGCGAAATCTAAAAAGGGTTTCGATAAAAGTTTGCCGTCCTTGATGACCCTGATCCTCCCCTTTTGCTCGCAGATAAATAAATTGCCAGATTTATCATCTGGTGCGGCAAATGCCGTGGGATATGATAATTGATCGGATATGAGTTGAAGATTAACTTTTACTGGAGATAAGCCGGTTTGTGCTTTAGCTCTCGTAATTAAACATAACAGTGCGAGTACAATTATTAAGGAGAGTTCTCTTGATTTCATAATGTTAATATAATGCATTTAGTAATCAAAGCATAATTATTAGGCCTATACGGCATCTATAATGAAATATTGAGATCGTATTCACTATAATACTGCAGGATTCTGACTTCGGAGAAAAGAAGGCAGTAATGAAACAAAATGTTGGCAACTTAAATTCCGAATTCTTTGGCGCCTGATTAACTTTGGGCCATGAGACAATATACCTTAACAGCATCCCTAATTATATTGACCATAGCCCTCGTATCCTGGGGCCAGAAAGGTCATAAAGCCATTGCCACTATTGCAGAAAAACACTTAGCTACAAACACAAAAACCATAGTAAACACTTATCTGAAAGGTGAAACCATGAGCGAAGCAAGTACCTGGTCAGATGAGATTAGTGATGATCCTCAATACAAAAAGACTGCATCCTGGCATTACATCAACCTGCCCCTTGGATTAACCAAAGAACAATTCACAGATTATGTTATTAAACAAGATAAAGACAATGTTTACACTGCAATTTTAAAAGCAGAAGCAAACCTTAAAGATAAAACACTTAGTCTGGCACAAAAAAATCAGGCACTAAAATTCCTGATCCACCTGGTTGGTGATGCACACCAACCCATGCATGTTAGCCGCGCCGAAGATAAAGGTGGTAACGATGTGCAGGTAAGATTTAACGGAAATGGAACCAACTTGCATGCCTTATGGGATGGAAAACTCATTGACCATGAAGGATTCAATTATGCTGAAATGGCAAAAAAATACGATTGGGCAAACCCTGAACAAGTTAAGAAATGGCAGGCTGATAGCCCCATGCAATGGTTATGGGAAAGCTACCAGGTAAGCACTCAGATCTATGATGAGGCCCAGCCTGGCGGTAACATTGGTGACGCTACCTACAAAAAATCAATTGCAATTATCCACCTGCGTATTGCTCAGGCTGGTATAAGATTGGCCGGAGAGTTAAACAAGCTATTCAATGACCAACAACAACAGATCAGCGTTATAGAAAAAACCATAGCCTCCACTCCTATAGTTCCAACCAAACCTTTGGCTAAAGCAATCCCGGTAAAATTAACTGACTTAAAAAGCTCTGTTGGCAAGAATGTAATAGTAACAGGCAAAGTATTTAGCCTGAAAGACATTAAAAGCATGGTATTGGTTAATGTTGGAGCAGCGCACCCAAATCAACTCCTTACCCTGGCGCTAAAAGGAAAAGCAAAAGTACTGGCAGATAAGATTAACGGAAAAACCATAACTATTCAAGGCACAGTGAGCTTATTTAAAAATAAACCAGAGATGGTAGTGACTGACCCTAGTCTGATCAAGTTTTAAGCACCAATAATGAGATGAATGACTACAGCATTTCTAGCTGTAGTTATTCTCTTGATTTGAAATTATAGATTTCGCTACCCTTCCATAGAATAAATCCAAGTTTAGCACATTGCCTGGCAACTTCAGATTCAACGGCAGAAGGAACATCGTTTACAATCTTCCACCGAACAGCATACTTGCTATTATAGCTGATGTAAATAACCAGATCTTCACAGTTCCGGTTTTCGATAAGTTCTTTTGTTAATGAATCCTGCAGCTCAGTAGCAAAGCGAGAGAGTCTTTCATTCATCACCTTTGACAATGGAGGTGCGGGTTTAAGGTCTGGTTCAATTATAGCAAGTACTGTAACGGTAGTCATAAGTAATCCTCAAGTGCCGCTAATATTACCAAAAAGATGCAGAGCCACAAATTACGCAACCGAATTTAACATTATCTAAAGCTTAATACCTGATTAACAATAGAAAAAAATTCTCAGTCCGCATTTAAGCGGTTTTTAAACGAATGCGCATCAACCCATAAGCAATCTCTCATTTTAAAGCCATTTAACAACTCAGCTACACACCAATAACAAAGGATATGTATCGATACGAAAAAATCAATCCTGAAGCCTTAAATACACCTTAATCGAACACAAAAAACATCTCATCATATCTTTGCTAAAAGGCGTTAGTTTGCTTATTTTTGCATAGTTCCTGATTTTCCTTTTACCATTATAGAAACCTAATTGACTACGTTGAAAAATAGAGATAGAAATATTATGCTCCAAGGTAAGCCTTCATTTAAAGAAGCTTTAAAGTTTTGGTTTAAACTGGGTTGGATAAGTTTCGGTGGTACTGCCGGCCATATCAACATTATGCATGAGGAATTAGTCGGTCAAAAAAAATGGATTAGCAATAGCAGATTTTTCCATGCATTAAGTCTTTGCATGCTTTTACCCGGTCCGGAAGCACAGCAATTAGCCATTTATATTGGCTGGCAATTACATGGTAAAAAAGGAGGATTAATGGCGGGTATTCTATTTGTACTTCCCTCCATGTTTATTTTGCTATTGTTAAGTGTGCTTTACGTTTATTTTGGAAATCAGCCATGGATGTTTGCTATGTTCAATGGATTTAAGCCTGCGGTCATCTCCATCATAATCGTAGCACTCTTAGGTATAGGCAAAAAAGCACTCCATACTAAACTTCATATTTTAATGTGCGTCTTGGCCTTTACATGTATTTTCTTCTTTAACATATCGATGTTCCTGATCATAATAGGAACGATTTTACTCGCTGTGCTGATCCAACGATTATGGCCTGCGCTATCTGCTAATAGAATTTCGGAAAATGACCAAACCTATTCTGATGAAGAAACTTTCTATTTTAATAAAAACTCTGTGGCACGTGGCACAGACACGCCCAATAGCAAGTCTTTAAAACAAACGGCTATTTTTGCACTGATCTGGCTAATCCCTTTACTTCTATTGTATTTTCTTTCTGTTGATTTTACATTCTGGAAAGACCTCAGCTTCTTCTTTACCCAAACTGCCTTGTTTACAATAGGAGGATCTTATACTGTTTTACCATATGTTGCTCAGTTTAGTGTTTCGAAGTTGAACTGGCTAAGTAAAATGCAAATGATTGATGGTTTTGCCTTGGCTGAAACAACTCCAGGCCCTTTAATTATTGTGGTGTGTTATGTAGGGTTTATGGCAGCCTTTAATCATTTTTCAGGTTCTATCCTTATGGGTACAATTGGTCTTTTGATTACAACCTTCAATACCTTTCTCCCTTCATTTCTATTCATATTTGTTGGCGGACCAATCATCGAAAAAACTCACGGCAATAAAACAATTGGTAATGTTCTGGGATTTGTAACAGCTGCAGTGGTGGGAGTGATTTTAAACCTCACCTTATTTCTGGGGAAGGACATTATCTTTCCCGGAGGTGTTACTTTAAAACATATTGATTTATACTCATTAGCCTGGATTATGATCACCCTGGTATTAATGAAAAAATTTAAGGTTAATGTCCTCTATATTATTGGACTGAGCTTATTTTTCGGTCTCGCCCATTTTTATATTTTCATATAATATTATAATTTAACTGTTTAATATTAAAGATTATGAATTTACCAGCACAATTAGCAAAGCACCTAAGAGATGTTCATTTAGGAGGAAACTGGACATCATCAAACCTTAAAGATAATTTGAAGGATGTAAGCTGGCAACAAGCAACAACACAGGTTCATTCTTTTAATACCATTGCTACCTTAGTTTATCACGTGAACTACTACATAAGTGCAGTACTAAAGGTATTACAAGGAGGACCACTTGAGGCCAGCGATAAATATAGTTTTGACCTTCCTCCAATCGAGTCACAAAGAGACTGGGATAATTTGCTGGATAAAACCTTTGCCGACGCCGAAACTTTCGCTTTACTGATTGAGCAGCTGCCTGAACACAAGCTTTGGGAAAGCTTTGCAGACGAGAAATATGGAACCTACTACAGAAATATCCAGGGAATTATTGAGCATACCCATTACCATTTAGGACAGATTGCGCTGATAAAAAAAATACTCTTGCAAGTGGGTGAAAACCAAAGCAAAGGTTAGTTTTCTGTGATTTTTAGATTTCTGAAATCCCCTGCAGATTCGCTGCCAGTCCAGAAAGCTATCTTCCCGGAATTTAAATTGCTTAAAGGAACTAGTTCCAAGCATGGTTTAGGGTTTTCATTTACATAGACACGGATCATTTTTGCCTCCACCTTAATTCGAACCCTGAACCAATCTTCGGGATTAATATCCTCTCCTATAGGCTGTTCATACTTTAATGGAGAACCCTCTCTAAGCTTTGGCCAGTCGTTCCCGGGAAGGGAAATATATTGGACTGCATGTTTTTTTCGCAATTCATCCTTTGATCTAAAATTAAATGGTCTAAAATAGATCGCCTCATAAGTAGAGTCGTTTTGTATATGAAAAGCAAACCCCACAAAGCTTTTTTGGAAAACATCTTCACCTTTCACTTCAAACGTTATCTCTCCGGCTTTAAAGTCACGGTGTTTTATTACAGCAAAGCCTGCATCATACTTTGCATTTATATGTAAAATGGACTTTTGAGGTGAACCACTCATATTTATTGTTCGGTTTACTGTTCGCGTAACCTTTGTAATGTCTACCGTTACTGTTTTCTGAGCTGATACTTTTACACTAATCGTAAGAATGAGCATCAAAAGTATACATAAGAGTTTTAAACTTTTCATATTGTTAATTTTCCCTTATAATTCAAGAGCTGTGCCAATGAACATACCCACCCTAATAAGGCTTTAAAACAGTATACGATGTTCAAAAATGAACATATACTGTTCGGATAAGAACAGTTGCATAAATATAATTAGCAAAAAGAAATAAAACCTTATTTTTACTCTTAAAATCATCTATATCCAATAATTCATTCCTTATGATCAGTTCCAGCATTTCAAATGAAGCTTTAGATATATTTCGTAAAGGATTAGCCCATTTTATCACTTTTGATGAGACCGAATGGATTGAATTCATATTGCACCTTAACTATAAGGTTATTAAAAAGAGAGATCATTTTTCAATTAAGGATAAAGTTTGTAGTGATATTGGTTTTATTGTAAATGGTTCAGTTCGTTATTACCATGTTAAGGATGGCACTGAAATAACTGGATATTTCAGCTTTGAAAATGAATTTGTAAGTTCTTACAAAAGCTTTCTTACTCAGCAACCCAGCATTGGCTATATACAAGCACTTGAACAAACGGAGCTGATACTTATTTCCCGTAAAAACATGGACATGATGCTTAATCATCCATTATTGGGCTACAAGATGGAGCGTTTCGGCAGATTGGTTGCAGAACATTACATCTGCTGTTACGAAGACAGGATCACATCTTTTATTACTGAGACTCCTGAAGAACGTTATCTTAAAATGCTCGAAACAACACCTGAAATTATGCAGCGTGTACCACAACACTATGTTGCCAATTTTTTAGGCATTACACCTGTGTCTCTTTCGCGGATAAGAAAAAGGACTTTAATATATACCTAATCGCAGGCACACATAATTAATTTCTTATCTTTTGTTAACGTTTTGGTTTACAAGACACAACTACATTTGTATTATACAAATCGAAAAGACATGCATACTATATTAGGTGCCGGCGGGCCAACAGCAAACGCGCTTACAAAAGAATTATTAAGCCATAATCCTAATGAAACCATACGACTTGTAAGTCGCAGACCCATAAAGGTTACAGGCGTTAACGTTACCTGGCAAAAAGCTGATCTGTTAAACTATGCAGAGGTATTGGCTGCCGTAAAAGGTTCTGCCGTAGTTTATATGTGCGCAGGCCTGGTTTATGATAAAGCAATATGGCAGCAACAATGGCCGGTAATTATGCAGAACCTGATAAATGCATCAAAAGAAACGCAGGCGAGGTTAATATTTTTTGATAATGTTTATATGTACGGACTGGTTAAAGGTCCTATGCTTGAGACCACTCCATACAATCCTGTCAGCGTAAAAGGCGAAGTTAGGGCGCGTATAGCTACACAACTGATGGACGAGGTTAAAGCAGGAAATATACAGGCCACTATTGCCCGGGCAGCAGATTTTTATGGTACAGATTCTATGAATAGTTTTCTGGATATGATGGTGCTGGATAAATATGCGAAAAAAACATCTGCACAATGGATTGGCGATCCAAAAGTACTGCACAATTTCACTTACATACCTGACACTGGCAGTGCAATGTACATTTTAGGGCAAACACCAGATTCTGGTAATCAAATATGGCATTTGCCTACTGCAGCACCAATAACAGGAAAGGAATTTATAACATTAGCCGCTGAGATTTATGGAGTAAAACCTGCTCATACTACCATTAATAAATTCATGTTGCAATTGGTGGGTTTATTTAAAAAAGTTGTAGCAGGTACTGTAGAAATGTACTATCAATATGATCATGATTATAATTTCAATTCTTCAAAATTTGAAAATACGTTTAATGTAAAACCAACAAGTTATAGGGAGGGAATAAAGCATATGTCAGAGACTTTGTATCAGGCAAAATAAAAATCCCCATTATTAATATCCCCACAGAATACGATGGGGAACGATATAAGTAAATTAAATATTTTCGTAACTAAGCTAGTTTGTCGTAAAAATATATATTTTTACAGAAAAAACATATGCTCTCAAAATCTTATAAAATTATTGCCTTATTATTTTTTACAACAAGCTTGTCCCTATTAATTTCATGCAAAAAAAATGATGAAGATCTTAAAAGGCAGATCGCTGAATTAGAGTCTAGAGTTTCTGGTATAGAAAATCAAATTAGCAATATCAATTCTAATCTTACCATTTTGCAACAACAAGGTAAACTAAACTCCGATGAAATTAATTCCTTAAAAGCTCTAACATCAGACCTATCGACCCTTACTAATGAAATAAAAAATGGTGGAGTTACCAATTCTGTTGAAATAGTTAACTTAAAAACATCGCTTCAACAAGCAGCTACCATTATACAATTAGAGTCTTTAAAAACTACAATCACTCAATTAGGTGAAACGATAAATAAAATCGATACCGAACAAAAAGCCACTTCGACGGCTACAAGTGAATTACAATCGGCAATAACAAAGATGGCCGCCGATTTGGAAGAATTGAAAAATGGAGAGAGCACACAAGAAATAAATGGAAAAATTGAAAAGGGCGGATTCTTAAAAGGCTCAATTTTATATCTATTCGAGATGGACTCAACATTAACTCAAACAGGCAGAAGTTTTAATAGTACAATTACTGATAATTATGGATCATTTAGTCTGAGGGTTAAAAATCTTAAGGGCAAAAATGTTAGAGTTGTTTCTTCTGGCTTCTATTTCAACGAAGTATCAGGTAAGAACTCTTCTTCTCAAATATCATTATCCGGTCTTGTAAAGATCAATACGTCGGAAGCAGTCAATGTCAACATTCTTACTGCTTTAGAAGAACCAAGGGTAAAATATTTAATTGATCAGGGAAAGTCCTTTAATGATGCAAAAATTCAATCAGTAAATGAAGTTTTGAATGTTTTTGGTATTCAAAATCCTGGGATTAAAAGAGCAGAAAAGGTAAATCTAATTGGATCTTCAAGTAGAAGTAATATTTTACTCTCCTTATCCACAATGCTAGTTGGGTTTAGATCAGACGGTGAGCTGACTGAAATTCTAAACGATATTGCAGAAGATTTAAAAACTGATGGTCTACTGAGCGATGTTTCTTTGGGTAATAGTATCATGACTCACCTATATTACTTAGATACGACCAAAGTAATCAATCAGGTAAAAGCTAAATACACTGCACTATATCCAGATTCTATACTTAATAAAATAAATCTTAGCTATTTGGATCAATTTAAAAAATCAACTTCTTACATCAAATCCTTTGATTTAATCGAATATCCAGCACTTAGTTCAACTATATACAAAGGTAAAAATATCCTGAATTCGACTACTACTACGCTTAACAGTAATATATTTGAAATATCCGCTAATTTAGTTGAGAGCGCTCTAAAATTCAGAGTGGAGGTAACAGCTGATGCTGGTGAGTTATCAGAGCTATTAGGTACAAATAAAAACTGGACTATATCTTATCCAACAAAAAACAAGGCGATTTTAGAGACTTCTACAGTTGGATTAAATACAATTACATTTAATACAGGAACTCTTCCATCAAAGACTGCAACTTTAACTGTCAAATTTTATGAAAACGGTCTATCAATTCCTACTATAACTAAAACAATACCTCTAAACTTAAATTAATAAGTTGAACTGAATCGGTTAAAAAATTTTAATGTAAAAGAAAACCTCGGATTTTATACTTTAAATGAAGTTTAAAATCCGAGGTTTTCTTTTACGACTATTTATATTACTATGCGTTTTCCAAATCTGCAATTATCAGTTTTTTCATTTTCATAAGTGCTCCCATTACCCTTTGGCCACGAACAGGATCACTAACCAATTTACCTAATGCTTTAGGTATAATTTGCCAGCTTATGCCAAACGGGTCAGTTAACCAGCCACAGGCCACTTCATTACCTCCGTTGGCCGTTAACTGATCCCAATATTTATCAATTTCCTCCTGATTTTCACATTCTACAACCAAAGATATTGCATCAGTAAAACCAAAACCATGATTGGCTGAACTATCCATTGCCATAGCTACAAAATCCTTGATCTTAAATTGGGCATGCTTTACAAATTCTTCATTATCATCATCTTCCTTACTGTATTTTAGCACACCCTGGATATTAGACTGAGGAAACAGTTCTGTGTAAAAATGAACTGCTTTTTCTGCTTTACCAGCCTTATCACCTGTAAACATTAATGTAGGACAAAACTTTTGAGGTGTATCGGCTTTATCTCCGGTGTACACCTGCCAGGATACGCCATATTTATCTTGTACCCAGCCGTATTTAGGACTCCAGTCGTAGCTATCAAGCGCCATTAAAGCATTGCCACCTTCCATCAATTTGTTCCAGTATCTTTCTGTTTCTTCTTCGCTTTCGCAGATAACCATGAATGAAATGGCGGGGTTAGGTGATGAAGTTGGCCCATCATTAAGCAACATAAACTTTTGTCCGCTTAATTCAATTTGTATCACGAATGGCGAGGTTTGACTGATTTTTCCTTCGCCAAAAGTTTGGATATAAAAATCTGATGCTTCTGCAATCTTACCTCTGATGGTTAAACAAGGATAAATTAAATTTTTCATAGTCTTAAGGTTTAAACATTTAGTTGTACTAAGATACTTCACTTAAACAGGTTCTATGATGGGCATTACTGACAATAAAAGGGGTGAATTATGACAGCCATTCTTCTAATCTACTAATGGTATCCTCATAAAAAATCTTATAAGTATCCTTTGTTACATAGCCAATATGAGGTGTAGCTAACACATTATCTAGCTTACGGAAGGCATGCTCAACTGGCAATGGTTCAGTATCATAAACATCTAAAGCCGCTCCTGCAATTTTATTATTTTCCAATACATTAATCAAGTCCGCCTCATTTACAAGGGGCCCTCTCGAGGTATTGATAAGATAAGCCGTTGGTTTCATTAAATTAAGTTCATATGAAGTTACAATGTTTCTGGAACGTGAGCTTAATACTAAATGCAGGGTTACAAAGTCGGCCGTTTTAAATAGTTCTTCTTTACTAACCAATCTTGCACCATGTTCATTTGCTTTCTCTAAAGTAAGGTTCTCACTCCAGGCAATCACATCCATTTCAAAAGCTTTTGCATAACGTGCTATCGTGCTACCAATATTACCTAAACCAATAATCCCAATGGTTTTCCCTTTCAGGTCCACTCCCACTTCTCTTTGCCAGTTACCCTCTCTTAAAGATGTCGATTCTGCCACAACATTTCTGGCCATCGCCAGCAATAGCGCCCAGGTTATTTCCGGCGCGCCACTAGCATGATATCCGGTAATTGAAATGGCAATCCCCAATTCTTCTGCAGCTTTTGTATCTATGGACGCATTACGCCTGCCCGTAGAAACAATAAGCTTTAGATTAGGTAAACCAGATAAAATTTCTCTTGACAAAGGTGTCCTCTCGCGCATTACACAGATAACCTGAAATGGTTGCAAGGTGCGTATAACTTCTTCTTGCGAAGCCATATGATGGTTGAACACAGTAATGCTGGCATTTTTATGAACGTTGGTCCAATTGCCAAATGAAAAAGCTACATTTTGATAATCATCCAATATGGCAATTTGGGGAAGTGTTTTCATTGCTGCTATTTTTATGAAGTAAAAGTATCTGATTAAAATTAGGAATAAATAGTTCTCCTACCAGAGCGACATCACGAAGAAGTTACAAATGACTCAAATAAAACCGATAAGCAAGCAGATATGATCATTTTAGATCGGAAAACTAATTAGGATTTCAATTCAAGCGGATAGCGTTAGTAGTTATAATAGCTCAATTCTTGAATTTATTAAGAGGTTGTTAAATTGTATAGCATAAAAAGTTATATTTAGTATTTGTTAGGTACTATATAATATCAGATGATCAGATTCGCAAAAAAGAGGACTAAGGTTACTCTTACAATTTTGGCGGGTGTGGTAATTGCGCTCTTTACCCTGCAATTCACACCAACAAGCACTACTCCGCTCCAACTAAAGAAAGGGTCTCACATTGTCCTTATAGGTAACAATTTGGGGTCAAGAATGATGAACTATGGACATTTCGAAACAGAAATGCATTTGCGATATCCGGAGCTAAACTTATATATACGAAACATGTGCGATGGCGGGAATACTCCTGGTTTCCGGCCACATGCCAGCAGGGTATCGCCATGGGCCTTTCCCGGGGCAGAAAAATTCCAAACAGAGCTTGCTACCAATTCAGATAGCGAGGGGCATTTTGAAACTGAAGATCAATGGCTTACCAGACTAAAAGCCGATGTAGTTATTGCCTTCTTTGGATATAATGAATCTTTTGAAGGGCCAAAGGGTCTTGAAAATTATAAAGCTGAGCTTGATGCCTTTATTAAACATACTTTAAAACAACAATACAACGGTGTTTCTACTCCTCAATTGGCCATCGTTTCGCCAATTGCATTCGAAGACCTTTCCAAACAGTTTGATCTGCCAAATGGAAAACAGGAAAACATTAATCTTTCCTTATATGCAGACGCTATGAAAGAGATAGCTGCGAACAATAATATACGCTTTGTTGATGTTTATTCACCTACAAAAAAATGGTTTGAAACCACGGAAAAATACCTGACTATAGATGGATCACAACTTAGTGATACCGCTTATGCACGGTTTGCTCCTTTATTAGCTAATCAGATTTTTGGGGAAGTTACAGCGAAAGCTGAAGAAAACAGGGGCCTTGTTCATGCAGCCGTACTAGAGAAAAACTGGACATGGCACAACGACTTTAAAATTCCAAATGGCGTACATGCTTATGGTCGCAGATATGATCCTTTTGGACCAGATAATTATCCTGCAGAGATTAAAAGACTC
>NZ_CAMLHF010000055.1 GCF_946479715.1 uncultured Pedobacter sp.
GTATCCATCAAATTTGAATGGATTTTGGCGGTATCTAGTGACGATTGCAAGGCTTGTTGAAATCCTTTAGGCTCAGATGCTATAAGTGTCTGAATATCTTGATCGGATAGCTTTAATTCGTTCGTTTTTCCTGCTTCGAAGCCAATGCGCTCGGCAAGGGCAATGTCCGCAAGGTCGGCTTTAAACAATAACTTATCGGCATTGGAGGAGAGCCATGAGATATCTACGTTTTTATCCGGTATGGCTGAGCTACTGAGCCGTAATGCTTCTTTGAAATGAAACCTTACAATGCTGTCGCGCTGTGACACATTCATTGCACCATAATTAGGTTGGAGGTTTTTTGTTTCGTAGGTGCTGGGCCGAAATTTTAAGCGTTTGAGCTCAAACAGAAGGACTCTGCGCGCCTGCATCAGGTGCATTGCAGTTTTTAGTAAAGTTGATGACTTTTTGTTGATGATTAAGCTATCAATAAAAGCACTGTTCCTGAAATACAGACTATCTTCAGTTTTTAAATCTTTGATGAGCATGGTATAATACAAGCATCGCGCTAAAGCAATGTCATTGTTGTTCCGGGCAGATTCTTCTTTTTTTGCGTTGACGGTTTTAAGCGTTTCTTCGAGTTGGGTTTTTGTTCTTATGGAAGTTTCAATATTTGACCAGTCATCATTAAGTTCGAAGATTTGGGCAAATGCTGTTGATGCATTGAAAAAAGCGAATAGTATGCAAGCTAGGATAAGGCGCATGAGAGAAACATTAATTTTGTGTAATGCAATTTAGTGATTTGAAATTCACTTTTATATAGTATAAAAACTTCATTGTCGTCATCTCGACGTTAGGAGAGATCTCTTGATCATGAAGTTGATGCGAATTAATTGACATAATCAAGAGATCCCTCGTTTCCTCGGGATGACGAGGTGAGCTCAAGTCTTTTTAAGAAGAGATTGAAAAATTATAATATCTTCGATTCAAATGAAAAAAATATTCCTGTTACCCATCTTTTTTATAATCCTGGCATTTAGTGCTCGATCTCAAAATACAACAAGCTTACCAGATTCAATTTATTCTGGAAAACAAGGTAAAATGCATGTTCAGGGTGTTGCCGTAGATAAAGCCAACGGATATGTGTATTTTTCTTTTACAGATAGGCTGATCAAGATGGATCTTTCAGGCAAACTGATAGGCAGTGTGACCGGTTTTGTAGGACACCTTGGCGATCTGGATTTTAATACATCCGACGGAAAGATATATGGTTCGCTTGAGTATAAAAATGATGCTATTGGTAAAGGCATAAGGAAATCATTGGGAGTGCAAAATAACAATGAAAATGGTTTCTATATCGCAATATTTGATGGTTCCCGCATTGTAAGCCCTAATATGAGTGCTGAGAAAGAAGATTTGCTACGCACTGTTTATCTAAAGGAAGCGGTAAAAGATTATGAAGACAGCGTAAAGACTGGTAACGATAAAAAGCCACACCGGTTTGCCTGTTCCGGAATTGATGGTGTTGCTTTTGCCCCGGCAATAGGAAGTTCTGATACCAGTAAAAAGTACTTGTATGTTGCGTATGGTATTTACGGTGATACCGACAGAGACGACAATGACCATCAGGTTTTATTAAAGTACGATATCGCCAAGTGGAACAAATACGGACAGCAGTTATCGCAGGATAAGTTACACCATTCGGGACCGGAAAAACCTTTAGAGAAATACTTTGTAAAAACTGGCAGCACCCGCTATGGCATTCAGAATCTGGCTTATGATGATTATTCCGGAAACTTTTTTGCCGCGGTATACAAGGGTGCCAAAACGCAGTTTCCGAATTACGACTTGTTTGTAATTGATGCTCATCAAAAGCCTATTAACGCCCAAATATCATCTGGTAAGGAGAAGATAAAAGTTAAAACCCTTTCATTATTGCAAGCAGGGCCGAAAGATGCTAAAACTGGAATCAGGGGGTGGCGCTTTGAATGGGGAGCAACAGGTTTATGTCCGCTAGGCGACGGGTTGTTTTATATCTCGCATAATAAGAAAGATAAAGACGGGCAGGAGCAGAGCACCATTTACAAATACAAGTGGATAGGAGATGCTCAGAGCGCCTTTTCGAAAGCCAATCTGGAACTGCCTCTAAAAAATACTTCGCCACAGTAAATGTAGCCCGCTTTTTCAAAAACATGTTTCATGGCTCCATTGTCAAAGTTAGTATCGGCTTTAACGCTATGTATGTTGTTTTTTTGCGCGAAATCTTCAATGAAGTTTAGCATCATTCCCGATAAGCCTTTGCCAAGATAGTCTTCGGAAATTGCAACTCTGTGAAATACAACAAAATCACCATTGGTTAACCATTTTCCTTTTATTTCTGCATATGCAGGTTCGTCGTTAATTAGAATTGCACAATAGCCAGTAATGGTGTCTCCATCGGCCATTACAAAACCAGCTCCCTTAGCTATGTCATTTTCAATCACTGTAGGGTTTGGATAACCATCCTGCCATTGGTTACTGCCATCTTCTTTTCTGCGCAGGATTGCTTTTTGCAGAATCACCCATATTTGGGGCAAATCATTTAATGTTGCTTTTCTAAAAGTGTATTCCATATTGATGCAAAGTTTGTTAAAAATATGCGTCTATACAACTCACAATGAAGAGGGAAATAAACTATGATATACCGGTAACTAATAGACCAATATTGTATCTAATTTTTAAAACCAAAAAAATCAGGCATGAAAATACAGCTTCTGTTGTTCTTATTACTAATAACCCTTAGTGGGTATTCACAAAACAAAAAAGAGGCTTTAACTCATGAATTGGTTGACGTTGAGACTGATAGAATTTATGATAAGTTGGTGAAAATCAGAAGAGATTTTTATGCAAACCCTGAATTGGCGGGGAATGAAAAACGTACTCAGGAGATCATCAAGAAATATTTGTTGGATTTAGGTATTGAAGTCAAAACAGATACTTACGGACATAGTGTTATAGGTATTCTAAATGGAGAAAAAAAAGGAAAGAAGATAGCATGGAGAGCTGAAATGGATGCTTTGCCAAATGGACAGCATGGTTGTGGCCATGATGTACATATGGCAATTGGACTAGGAATAGCAGAAATACTTGCAAAAAACAAAGAATCAATAAATGGAACGGTATATTTTATATTTCAACCAGAAGAAGAAACATTTGTTGGAGCAAAAAAACTGATTGAACAAGGCTTGTTTTCAATAATCAACCCTGATGAAATTTATGGTTTGCATGTAACTGCATTGCCTGTAGGGAAAATTATGGTTAAACCAAATGAAATGTTTGCCTACCAAAAACGAATAAGAATTAAACTGAAAAACGAGTTATCCAAAGAAGAGGTTAAAGGGCTTACCAGGAAAATATACAGTTCATTATCTCGTTCACAAATTAACAGTAAGCCTTGGGAAATACAACATATGAGTGACCCTAAAATAGGATTGACGAATCCGAATACGATTTTTAAGGACTACATGATTGTGGATGAGAAATTTAATATCTATTCAGAAAAGGACGAGCTTTTTTTAGAAACGTATTTATATGAAACAAATCAAAAGAATCTTCAAAAAATCATACCTAAAATTGAACAATTAATTGGAGAAGAAAGATATAAAGATAAACTGCTTTCTATTTCCTTTGTACAGGAAAACCCAACTGTAATTAATGCTGAGAAATTGACCAGAAGTGCAATAAAGACGCTAAATGGAATATATGGAGACAATTTAGTTGCGCCGGATTATGGTCAGGTTCCTTATTTTAATGATGATTTTGCGTACTTTCAGCAAAAAGTACCAGGTGTTTATTTTTTCTTAGGTGGTTCTAATATTGAAAAAGGAATTGTGGCAATGAACCATGCACCTAACTTTAATGTTGATGAAGAAAGTATAAAAATTGGTGTCAGGAGTTTTGCATCTTTAATTATTGAAAGACTAAATGAAAAATAAAACGCTCATGCAAATCCACAAAAAGAAACTTGTCATCCTGCTTTTATGCTCGCTGATACCCGTATTAAGCGTAAACGCGCAAGCGTTGCCAGACTCTATTACAAAAAAAATAGATGGTTTGTTTACGAAATGGAATACGCCAAATACACCCGGCTGTGTGATTGGAATTGTACGCAATGATTCGTTGATTTATGCTAAAGGTTATGGCTTGGCTAATATCGAATACGGTGTGCCCAATACACCTGAAACTATTTACCATATGGCATCTGTTTCTAAGCAGTTTACGGCTTATGCAATTGTTTTGCTTGCCCAACAGTGGAAACTTAAGCTAGATGACGACATTCATAAATATCTTCCCTGGTTCCCTGATCTGAAAGAAAAAATTACGATCAGGCACTTACTGAATCACACCAGTGGCATTAGAGACCAATGGCAGTTGCTGGCCATATCGGGTACCAGGCTTGATGATGTAATTAAACAGGAGCAGATTGTAAAATTGCTTAGTAAGCAGAAAGCGCTAAACTTTAAACCCGGAGATCAGTATACCTACTCGAACAGTGGATTTACCATGTTGGCTGAAATTGTAAAGTCTGTTACTGGCAAAACGCTTAGACAATTTACAGATTCTGTTATTTTTAAGCCTCTGGGCATGAATAATACGCACTTTCATGATGATTACACGGAGGTGGTAAAAAATCGGTCTTACTCGTATTACCCGCGCGAAGGTGGTGGTTTTAACAATAGTATTTTATCGTATTCAAATGCAGGAGCAACCAGTCTGTTTACCAATGTAAATGATTTGGCCAAATGGCTGGTGAACTTTTACAATCCTAAGGTGGGTACGGCAGAAGACATTAAATTATTGACTCAAAAAGGTAAGCTGAACAGCGGCAAAGAATCTGACTATGCATTGGGAATTGTTGTAAACGAGTTTAATGGATGGAAACAGTACTCGCACAACGGAGCTGATGCTGGTTATAGAACATTTGCGACCAGTTTTCCGGACCTGAAAATGGGCTTTATTATTTTTAGTAATGTTGGGGATTTTGACATTGGCCGAAAAGGTTATGAATTGACAAGTCTCTTTGTTAAAGATACTGCCAAAAAAGCAACTAAGCCAGTTGCATCGGCAATTGACACCAGTAAAGCCGTTTTAAAAGATGTGGTTAGGGCAGCAAAATTCTCCGGTAATTATATTTCTGAGGATGGAGCACAGTTTAGTTTTAAATTGAAGAATCAGAAATTGTATTGGGAGCGGTACGGGCAGACCGATCTTTTATTAAATGCAGGAAGAGATACTTTCATGGTGGCTAATGCACCTGAGGTTAAGTTTCTGTTTAGTACAGTAAGCCCGGGAGATACGCTTATTAAACAATGGTGGCCAGACGGGAAGCGTTCTTTGCTGAAGTATGTATCATCAGCTAATTATACTGAAAAGCAGTTGCAAACCTATACGGGTACGTATTATTGCCCTGAATTGGACTGTAAGTACGGGATTACGTTAAAGGGCAAGGACTTAATACTAACTAATAATAAGTACGAGGATACTAAATTAAGGCTTATAGGGCAGGATCATTTGCGTAGTGACTTTTGGTGGAGGGGGCATTTGAAGATATTACGTGACAATAAAAATCAGATCAAAGGTTTTGAGGTTAATGATGGAAGGGTCATGCATCTGCGGTTTAATAAAATAGAGTAGTCTATTTATACCAAAAATGTTGGTCTATTCTTGTGATCTCCGGTTTGCCTATATCGGTTAATATTCTTCTTGCTCCGACAAGTGCACCACTTTGTCTGCCATCATAATTATCGGCAGAGGGGACAAGACTGTTTATCCTGACCATTCCAGCCGCCTGGATAAATTCGCCTTTGCCCATATAAATGGCGGTATGAGTTACCCTTCCATCATTAATTCCTCTGCGTTTGGCTGCCGAAAAGAACAGCAGATCTCCGGGTTGCAGATTTCTTAAACACTTATCTACACTAATGCTGTCGTTTTCCAGAACGTCAACGGGCTGACCAATTAAGGCTTGTTGAGAGGCATCACGCGGGATAATAACGCCATTTAGAAAAAAAGACATTTTAGTGAATCCGCTGCAATCGACCCCCTTACCGGAAGTGCCTCCCCATAGGTAAGGAACGCCTAACAAGCTTTGTGCTGTGGTCAAAATTTTCTCTGCATTTGGATCGGGTCTTGTAACCCAGGCTTGATACAGGCTGGCTTGTCTTTTAGGTAAATATGCCGTTCTGCCATCAGGATAGCTCACTTTGTAGAACTTTTTCTCTTCGCCAAGTACCTGCAGGATGTTGCCAGCCACTAGGTCAGACACTCGCTGCGCATTTTCATCTGGCGCACTAAAGCTATGGCCATAGTCTGCGGTAAATACGATCTTTTTTGCCTTTTGCCAGGTTTCAAAGACTGTTTTGTTCATGGGGGTTATGGCGCCGACATCTGTCCACGATATATAACCATCGGGAGTTTGCACTAAATAAAACCCGCCTTGTTTTTTAAATACTTTAATTGGTGTACCCAGCAGCATTTGTGTCATCATCTCTGCCGCATTTTTTGGATAGGATCTGTTGTTGCAAACCGAGAGATTGGCTACTCCATATTCCATTCCGTGTAAGGATGGGGCTGGTAATAATATGCTGCTGAATTTAATTGAAGGTGAGTTTGGCCTTACTTTATCAAATTCTTTTAGCGCTTCTTGAGAGGTGCTTTCCAATTTTGCTGAATCGCCAGTAAGCTCCAGGTTAAAATAAACTGAACGCTTATCTGGCGCATATTTTTTTTGAATGGTGACTGCAGCGCTGCGAAAAATGGCAGTATCTGACTGTGCTTTAAGTGTAAAAATACTTATACAGAAAAGCAGACCCAAACAAAGACTTTTCATGGTTGTCAAATTAAATGATTTCGATAAGGAGAAACCGTTAACGAATATAGTGAAATGAAGGCTACTTTGAAAAGAATGCTTTCTCAAAGCTGCCGTCATTATAGTTGCCGTTATTGCAGTTGCCGTCATCTCGACGATAGGAGAGATCTCTTGAATAGGCATGAGCAAGAGATCCCTCGGTTCCTCGGGATGACGAGGTTGTCGAGATGACGAAGGCGGTCGAGATGACGGCAGCTTTTTTGGATTCTAAAGGCCTTAACTGGCCTTTCTAAAACGTAGGAGGCGTTGGTTTTAGATCAGAATCTAGAAAATCATTGACCATTGGTATTATCCAATCCATATGCTGCATCATACCAATATGCGTTGTGCCGGGAATTATCGCCAACCGGGATTTAGGTAGTCCGTGTATATCGCCCATTTTGCCTCCGCCTTTGGCGCGAAACAGCTCCAATGCATGTTCATATCGTACTCCGTCGGCATCGCCTATGGCCATGAATATTGGAGCTTTTATACTTTTTACTTCTTTTGACCAATCATAAGGCTTTACGTCTATACTCAGAACCTTTTTTACATACGCCGGGAAATTTTTCGGATCGTTTCCAAGACTGTCGTATTGTTTTTCGATAGGAGAGCCTTTGAACATATCTGCATTCATTGTAGCAAAACTGGCCTCTACATCTGGCCACCACCCGTCGTGCTTATATGTACCAGAGAGTATCACGAGTCTTCGTAACTGCTCAGGGTGGCGCACTGCAAACTGAAAAGCTACTCCGCCTCCCATACTATATCCTAAAATGTCTGCACTATCTATTTTGAGGTGCTTAAGTAAGCCAGACACATCGTCGGCCATATTTTCGTAGCTAAATTCACGAGGGATATCCTTTGTGCGACCGTGGCCCTGCATTTCTGCCACAATTACTTTCCGGTTTTTAGCAAAAACAGGTATGATATGCGACCAGTTTAAAGGTATGTTCATAAACGAGCCATGCAACAGTACAATGGGTTTGCCTTCGCCATAAACTTCGTAGTACATTTTTAGTCCGTTTACATCCGCATAGCCACTGTCGGATGGCTTTATAGATTGTTTGGTCGCGGTGTCTTTTGGTTCAGTTGAAGCATTTTGTGCATCGTTAGGTCGCTGTTGGCAAGACGCCATTACAGCGATTGCAATGGCAATTGAGAGATAGATTATAGTATGCTTTTTCATATCGTAAGGTTTTGTTACAATACAAATCTATGAACCAAAAACTTCACCGTTACTGTCAATATGCGACAATAGTAGGGGGAAAATACGACATTCAATAGACGAGCATATCTGTTCATTTATTTAAGTCTTGATTGTGACTTTTATGTAAATATGAAAGGAATGAATGAGGGTTTAAAGTATTCCGCTATTTAGTAATCTGTGCGCGTATACTTTTAACAAAGTCAACAGAAACTTCCGCTAGATCAGCTATCTGTTCGTCGGAGAGTCCAAGCTTAATAATTAGGTTTTCAACGACATGACGGCTTTTTTCTTTTTTGCCTTTTTCGAGTCCTTTCTGTTCCGCTCTATCAAGCAATAGCTCTTCTATGCCCATGGTATTACTCCTTTGTGTTAAAATTTCTACCTGTTCCTCAAATTTAGTATTTATCTCCGGGTTTTCAAAACGTACATAGTATTTCAAAAAGTTCATCAAAACTCTTACTTTATTCTTTGGTATCTTTTTGATTAACAATTGTTTTGCTAGCTTTAATTTCAGTGTCAATAAAAGCTCATCCCGTTGAGAACCATTCTTTATGTTTTTGCCCTGCATCGAAGCTTTTGCTGTGAGTATTACTAAGGCAAAAGGGTTATTACTTGTCAGTAGTTCTTGTTCTGATTGGTTAGCAATCTTATACGTATTAAATGTATATCGAATACTTGTTCCCATAAATGTGGACTCAAATGTATCAGGCCGTTCTTTAGAATTGGCTTCTGTAAAAATTGCATAGGCAGTGATTGGCTTCTGATACTTATCAAGTATCCGGTAAAAATAGGTGAACATGCGTTTAGCAAAGTCCTGATGATATTGTCCTTGCACCTCAATGTGCACCAGAATCCATTCCTCTTTGCCGCTTTTAGTGAACACTTTAACCAGCTTATCGATAACCTTTGGAGTATATTTATCATCTTCAGGTGGGAAAACCTGTTCCAGTTCTTTGTCAAGAAATTCAAAACCTTTGTCGAGGTCAAGAACCGACTCAACATCAGGGCTTAAAAAACGCAGGAAATCATCAAATATATCCTCAAGAATACCTTTCCAAAGAATGTCGTCTTTTCTTCTCATCCAACGAATATTATTAAATATTTATACTGTGAGGTAATAAGATGATAGATTTGTGAATAAAATATTTATTCTGTAAATAGTTATCCATTTCTTAGTAAATTGCATAAAATAAGAGATTATGATTAATGAACCCGAAAAACCAGAGTTCTGGGAATCAGCATTTGGCGAAAAACAGGAGATGTGGGGCTTTGAGCCGGCAAAATCTGCCGTATTGACAAAGGATTTTTTTGTTCAGAAATCAGTAAAAAATATCCTGATACCTGGAATTGGTTATGGAAGGAATGCACAAATTTTTAAAGAAAACGAGATCACGGTAACAGGGATCGAGATTTCAAAAACTGCTATTGATATGGCAAGAAAGCATTACGGAACAGATATGGTTATCCATCATGGATCCGTAACTGATATGCCATTTGATAAAAACCAATACGACGGGATATTCTGTTATGCTTTAATTCATTTATTAGATAGTAGTGAAAGGGAAAAGCTAATTCTCGATTGCTATAATCAGCTATCAGAAAATGGTTACATGGTATTTACGGGTATTTCAAAAGAAGCGCATACCTACGGACAAGGCAAGTTTATTAGCAAGGATCGTTATGAAATATATGATGGAGTAAACATGTATTTTTATGATAGGGAATCAATCCATGCAGAGTTTGACCAGGCAGGTTTATTTGAAATTACAGAAATCAGCGAGAGCCAGCCGTTCTTTTTAATTAAATGCAAAAAAGGAGACAACTAGATAATAAAAGGGGGCTGTTTTTAGTCAATTTAAATTGAGAATCTATTTTTCGCTATATTTAGTAACCAATGTAAATTGCATGAAAATAACGCTCCTCTTAGCATTTATGATTATATTCTCATCTGCAATGGCACAAGGCCAGGACAAAGTAACCCTCTCCGGTACTGCCACCAACGAAAAGATAGACCATATTTTTATCAATGAGCCTTTGTTGTTTTACAAACAGGAGCCTAAAAATCTGCTGACTGATTTTAAACAAAACAATCAGTTTAAGGGTACTTTTAGTATAAGCAAACCTCAATTCGTTTATTTGAGTATAATGCTGAGGAATTGGCTGGTATATATAATGCCAGGAGACACTATAAGATTTACGATTGACGGCGCAGGGGGAGATGCGAAGATTAATTTTTTTGGGAAACATGCAGCAAATTACCAGGTGTTTGCAAGGGTAACTGATTTTACGGGAGGTCCGGAAAAGCCACCAAGATATATTATCAGTAAAGAGCTAAGGCACAATAAAAATAATTTACTGAATTATAAAATAACCCTTGATCAATGGTACAGCGATAAAAACGAACAATTGGAATCGCTTTTAAAACTTTACCCTATTTCTAAATCACTTACTCATATTGCCCGAAGTAAGATTGGGTATTATTATGCGAATTCCTTGTATTCACTGGTTTCAGACATGGCTGCCGACAGCGTTCCAAAGGAATATCTCAACGAACTGAAAAAAATTGGATTTAACGACGACTCTTTGTTAACCGCTAATGAGTACAAGTATGCATTGTATAATCGATATGTAAGGTTTAAACAAACTGAAGGTACGGTGAATTTGAAGGAGATTGAAAAGAAAATAAAGAGTGAGTTAAAAGGTAAAAGTAAAGATTATGCCATTGCAAGTTTAATTGCTGCCTGTACGCAAAGAAAAATTCCAGTTGAGGACGATACTTTGTTTTCTTTGATCCGGTCTGCTTATACCGAGGTAAAGGACCCCAGCTATTTAGCGTACATCAGGGAATCTGAATTGAATTATCTCTTGCTGAACAAGCCATTGACAGATAAGGTGTTAGATGGTACTTTGTTGACCACTTATTCAAATGGAATCAAGCAGAGTTTAAGAGAAGTATTGGCCGTTTATCCCGGAAAGGCTGTATATATAGATTTATGGGCGAGCTGGTGTGGCGCTTGCAGAGTAGATATTGCAGAATCAGCCGATGCAAAGAAGTGGATGGCGGAAAATGGTGTTGCGGTAGTTTACTTTTCGCTTGACAAAGACAAAGCAGCTTGGATGAAAGCGACTGTAAATGATAAAATAGAAAACGATCAGTACCTGGTCGAGAACGAGTTCTCATCAGAACTATCTAAATTTATGGGGATTACAAGTATTCCAAGATATTTACTGATAGATAAAAACCATTTTGTAAAAAGTATTTTTGCACCAAGGCCCATAGAAAGTGATTTAACACAGCTACAGTCGCTGGTGAAAATATTTTAGTTGTAGGTATCAATACATATTTGGACATTTGCAATAGTTGTTTGACGATGAGCAGGTTGGTTACCAATCTATTATGAAGTAGATTTATTATAAATCATCTTAATCTCTCAGTATGAAACTATTCAAACTGCTATCCCTTGTAGCAATTGCCGGTTTGTTGGTTACGGGAAGTATGACCAGCAGAAATCATCATCTTCTTTTCTCGGGCAGTGCACCTTCAGGAATTCTTTCGCTGGAACTTACCAAATCCAATAGTATTCAATACCGAATTTTTTCGGAATGGAACCGTCCCGAAAATTATGTTTTTGAGCGGGACTGGACAAACCCTGCAGATTCGGTGACAATGGATAGCACTGTGTCGCCAGGTAAAAAGATTAAGTATAGTGAGCCTGGAGAAAAAATTAGGGGAGTGGATGCTGTAGAACGCCAGACGCACGCCGACTATTGGTTTATACTTTTTTATGTGTTTGGCCTGATTTTGTTGTTTTGGCATTATTACCGGAATGCTTATCCTTCAAAAGACAGAATTACAGGCAGACTGTTTTGGCTGTTTTCGGGAACGGTAATAGTGATAGGTACACTGGATCTTATCGAGAACTACTATATCCTGGAATCTATTGATCTTTTTAAAAGGCTAAATCCGGAAGATCCCTCGCCAGATAAGCTGAGTGATTTTGTGAAATCAGGAGTGGCGGCCTATGTTTTTTATCCCGCCTTGTTTAAGTTTATTCTCCTGATCTTAACGCTTTACTCATTTGGTTGGTCTATTAGTATTTTCAAACGGCTTACTGGCTGGCTTTCGGGCCTTTCCAATAACTTTTTATTTGGATTACGTTTGGGATGGATGTTTCGTATAGTGCTGATTGTACTTTTTGTGCTATTTGGATTTTTGATCTTTTCTGATCACGGTCAGGATCTGCTGATTACGATTAATACTTCTTTTTGGGGAACCATCATCTTCCTTTTTTCTATCTCGGTTTTAGCGGCGCTGAACTGGTATCTGCCTAAACTATATGCCGGTGGATTTACTGATCTGATGTTGACGGTGCCAAAGGGTTTTGTGATAGCTGGTAAAAACTCGGTAGATTATGCAAGGCTGTTGGGTACGCTTACTTTTTTGATCCCCGCAGTGGGTATTTTAAAGACCATGCAGCAGTACCACATGCCTTACCTTTTGGATGATGTGCCTGTGATGGTCATATTGCTGGTTGCCCTGGTTGGCTATCAGCAAATGTTAAAACACAATACATTGGACTCTTTTTTCGCTCCGCGTGGGGTATTTTCCGCTTTGCGTTATATGATTGTGATGGTACTGTTTTTTCTCTTGATGACCGCTTTCTATTTCATCAGAGATATGAAGGTGGAACAATATGGCCGACTTTCTTATCTTTCTCTGGATCTGTTTTTATTATCTTTTGCTTTTCTGATCACTACCACCTATCGCACTAAGATTTCGTTTGTGCAAAATATAGAGGTTGCGCCTGTTGTACTTATTGTTGGTTTGCTGCTGGCTGTGGTGTTTATTCTGTTTAATATCCCCCCGATACTCTTTACGCTTATTGCCAGGTTTAGGTTCTTTACACTTGCCATTGTTATTGCGGCATTGATCTGTTATGCGCTGATATTCTCTTATCTGCTTGTTTTAGGTAAACGGACTAAAGTGCAATGGATTACACTGCTTCTGTTAATAGGATTTTTGGTGTCGTATGTGAAGATAAGTGATTTTCATAAGGTGAACACCGTTGTGGCCAAAGGCGAAGAGCCAGTGGCATTATCTACTCATATTCGCAGTTGGCTAGAGCATAGACGAGGAGAGATTGCGACGTACCAGGCTGAGCATAATAAACCTTATCCGGTGTTTTTTTTGAATTCTTATGGTGGTGGGATCAGGGCTTCTGTTTGGGCCACTATGGTTGTGAGTGAACTGGATTCGCTGGTTCTTGAATCACGTGGTAGTAAGTGGATAAGTGATGATTTCCAGCACCATGTGTTTTCTTTTTCAGGTGCATCTGGCGGAACCATAGGTTTTTCTCTTTTGACGGCTGACAGGCTTAAGGCCAGGGATAGTATTTCTTCTGGAAGGTTTTACCCAGATAACACCAAGATATATAAGTACGATTACCTGACAGCGAATGTAGTGGGGGTTTTTGGGAGAGACCTGTTTATGACCATGATTGGGGGCAATTGGTATGATGACCGTTCGCGCTTACAAGAACGAGGCTTTGAAGGTATCCTGAAGGATAAGTTTGGAATGGATTATGATATTTCATTAAGAGAGGCCTGGAAGAAGGATAATATGGACTTGCCCTTGCTTTTTTCTAATACTTATGATATTAATACGGGTAAGAAAGGAATTGTTGCTCCTGTGTTGCTGGAAAAGGATGATTTTCCCAGTTGTGTTTTTATACAGGATTTGATGAGGGCAAAAAAACTTGATTTGCCGCTTTCTGCGGCTGCTTTCCTGAGTGCGCGTTTTCCGTATGTATGTCCGACAGGTAAGTTTGACGAGAAGCATCATTTTACTGATGGCGGAACGCTGGAAAATTCTGGCGCAGAAACCTCAAGGCAGGTGATCGCTGTATTTGAGCGGGTGCTTGCAGAAGAGGAGTTTGTCGGGCTGAATGTTACGATAAATGTGCTTTCGATTTCTAATAGCATTCTTTCTGTCGAATATCCCACTCGAGATAAGAATTTGTATGAGATAGTAGCTCCGGCACTTGGGATTTTGGAGACGATAAGCAGTAATGCACTTAAGGCTGATACGATTAATAAGGTGATAGCAACGCGACAAAAAATGAAAGGGTGGAGTTATAATAAAATTCAGCCCACAAGGGAGATGATTGCGGGTAACTGGCCTGTGCTGCCATTGGGTTGGCAGATTTCGGACCATGCATTGGAGGTGATGAAGAAGAGTATTAAGGATCAGAGGGCTAAAATAGATAATGTACTGCTGGTATTCTAATCTTGCATCCTTATCATACACTTCACATCTGTTTGATTGGGGTAGAGCTCAACGCAGTATCCTTCCATATCAATTCCCGGTAGATCAGTTAATTGGTCAAAGGCTTTGCCTATGGCTGGTATATCTTTCATGAAATCAGTAATAGTGATACATCTGTATCTACCGGCCTTTATGGATATTGTTTCCAACCCGAGGGCTTTGGCTTCACCGGGTTGCAGTTCTTCGGCTGCAGCTTTATAAATAATGCCTCCATCGTTCTCAGGACGTGAAAGCCCGAAGTATTGTCGATTTTCATTAAACGATACAAGCGAATGCAGTTTTTGATGAGCAGCCATTACTCCATCTGGAAAAGAAGAGGCCGTTACATAAATTACTGGAATGTCGTGGTTGATTTCTATAGTTTCCATGGTAAATAAAATCTTATAGATGCAATTTAACCATTGTTTTGAAGAATAAGATAGGGAAGAGAAATTTGAATTGGAAATGCTGGAAATAGTGATAGATTGTTGTCAATATTTTGTTTATTAACTCAGATTGCTTCAAATATTTATTTTTTATTGCAGATATTATAAATATTATCTTTTTATGATTTTATTATTTCTTTTTGGTTATTTATTTTGTTTTATATACGTTTGCATATAAGTGATAAATAACTATTAATATAAAATTCCTAGATTTGTATGGAAATGAAAATGAAAGAGAATAAAGATATGACTGATGCGCTTTTAAGACAGCGTAAAGAAGTTACTTCTTCTAAAGAAGCAGCCAAATCTTTATTGATTCAATTGGGGATATACAAATTACTTGTCTCTAAAGATTCGAAAATTGCTCAAAAGACTGCGCCAGCAGAATAGCTAAATCATGTACTCATTAAGGCCAGGTTTGGTGATTGGTTTTCACGGTTGTGAGGAATCAGTTAGAAATGATATTGTTTCAGGGAAAATTCCGATGAAACCAAGCGAAAATATTCACGATTGGCTAGGAAAGGGCTTTTATTTTTGGGAAAATAATTTTGAAAGGGCTTTAGATTTTGCCGCTAATCCACCGGGAAAAAAGAGGTATAGAAGTCCAGCTGTGCTTGGGGCGATAATTGACTTACAATATTGCCTCGATTTACTCGGTAAACAGTATTTAGAGTGGGTGAAATATTCTTATAAAAACCTAAGTTTATCTGCTAAAGCAGCAAATATGATACTTCCTGTTAATTTTAGAGGTTCAAAAACAAAGGATTTATTGATTAGAAATCTAGATTGTGCAGTTATTGAAAATTTGCATGGTATGCGAATGTCTAATAATCTCGAAGCATTTGATTCTGCTCGTGGTGTTTTTGTTGAAGGCAATGAACTTTATCCGGGAGCAGGATTTAAAGACAAAAATCATATTCAAATATGCATTAGAAACCCGAATTGTATTAAAGGATTCTTTATCCCCAGAAAAGAAATTAGGTGGTAATATCTGTATGGCATCCTTATGATAAATCACTCTAAAAATCAAGGCCAAGCCTTATCCCGGCTGTCGAAAACTTTACATTCTCTATTTTAGAGCTTTGCATAGGTAATTTGAAGAAAGGTTCAAGCGTAATGGTTCTGTTTTTTAGGAACGGATACTTGTAACCGAAAGAGATATTGATAAAGCTTTTATATTTTTCTTTGTCCTGAGGTTGGTCTTCAATGTCTACTACGGATCTTTCTTCACTGGTGAAGGTTTTATCATATACTTCTCCGCTTGGATCTACAACGCTTTGCGTGTGGGAAACTGTACTGACATAAGTTAGCTCACCCCTTTGTTTTATGGTTGCAAAAGCTGAAACGCCAACTTTCGCATAGAGACGTTGGTTAACGTTATATCTTAGTCCTAATGGAATTTCAACTCCTGATAACCGAACCGTGGCTGATTCTAATTGTTTTTCGTCTGTGGCGTTTAAGTTTTGTCCATCATTATCTTTAAAGGCAGAGGTTTCCCGATAGCCTGCGCCCAACATTATGGTGATTTTTGGATTTAAGGTATAACCTACTACTGCTTCAACTGCTAATCCCAATTTCTTTGAATTGCTAAAGTCTGTAGCCATGCCCAATCCAACCATCCAATTGGGTTCTTTTTTGGTTTTTTTAACACTTTCTGTATCCTGATATGCTGGATAAGGGTTTGTTTTTTTTCGACCAGGTGTACGATTTGCATCAATTTGCTCTTCATTTGGTTTAGCCTGCGCTACCATAGTGTTTTCAGGTGTGGGCTCATCTTGCGCTGGAGGTATGCTGCTTATAAGGTTGGTTTTAGCTCGCTTTTCTTTAATTTGAATAGGGTGATGATTGGTTGTATTGAGCTTTGTAACCAAGACTTCTTTTATGACCCCTTTCTGCACTGGCTTAGTTTTGAGCTTTGCTAATGGTATCGGTTTAGGATCAGGATTGTAACTGAATAAAAAAGCAAGGCAAATTAGCAGGAGTGCTGCAGCAATTCCTGAAAACCAATACCACCCGGTTGTTTTAGTTTTTACCGGCTGTTGTTTTGAAAATGATTCCCATGAGCCTTCTTTGTAGGCTTCTTCGTTGTTTTGTAAAAGTGATTTAATCACTTCAAGCCCTCTATCCGTATGTTCCATCTTCAACAATTAAAGATTCATTATAAAGTTTTCTTAATTTTTGCTTAGCCCTGCCTAAGTATACTCTACAGATATTTTCGGGTATACCTAAAGATTTTGAAATCTCATCGTGAGAGAATCCTTCTATTTCGAACATATTAAAGATTATCCGTTGCGACTCAGGAAGTGTGTTCAGTAATTTTAAGATGTCCTCAACATAAAGCTGATCTAATGCGCGGCTATAGATCTGTGGATGCTTCTCTTCGCCGATGTCGTCAAATTCCTCGTTGATGGTTCTCCTTTTTCGGAGATAATCTATGCAATTGCGTGAGGCTATCTTTGCCATCCAACCTCGAAATGTTTTCTCGGGGTCTATTGCAGATTCTAATAGCTGGAATTGTGTGATATGATTAAATATCTTGATAAATGTATCATTTACAAGTTCTTCCGAATCGCTTCTGTTGTTGATGTAGCGCATGGTAACTGCCATTAAATACCCATAGTAGGTTTTATACATGACTTCCTTTGACGCATTTTTTTGATCAGCAACGCCTGCAATAATTTCCTTAAGCTTCGGGAGTTTTCTTAGCACTCTTCCAGGATTTATATATTCTACGCCAACTGCTTTTCATAAATGGGGCTACACAAATCCTTTTATAAATAAGAAAGTGCAGCCCCAGAAATAATAGGAGGTTATTTGTTGGTAAGAACTGTTAAACCAAGTTTGGTGTCGTCTGTTGCGGCTTTAAGGCCTTTTGCATAGATCGTATATACTTTTCCTTTTTCAATTTTAACTTTTGGAAGTGTAGCAAGTACGGTTGCCTTGCCATTTTCTCTGATCTCAAAGTTGATCTCGGCACCCACCTCAGTGGTATTGGTGAAATCAGTTGATTCTTTAAAAGCTTTTTTTGCCAGAAGTACTTCTGTTTTTCCGGTAACAGCCAGATCAAGGGATCCTGCATCAGGGCTTAAGTTAATGAAACGGATTTTTGCTTTATCAGCTGCTGGTGCACTAAGATCATCGGCAACAAATACAAGTGCATTGCCTGTTTTATCTGCAACGAATACCGAGTAAGATTTATCAGCATCCAAGGTTGCATCGGCCTTTACTAGAATGTCGGTTACATCTTTTTTAGTAACACTTAATTCCCGTTTACCTGAACTGATTGATTGGTATTCGATTACTGTGTTGTACGTTAATGCTTTAGTGTTCTTTTTTACTTTATCTACAAAGAAAGAAAGCTCAGGCGTTCCTGGTGCGGCATGGATTATTGATAAGTTTGCCGGCTTAGGCGTTTGCGGATTAGGGTCTTTATCCTTTTTACATGAACTAAAGATACTTGTTAACGTTAAGGCAAACACTAAAGTTTTGGCAACTGGCGATAGGTAGTTTTTTGTTGTTTTCATTTTTAAGTTTTTGTGAAATAAAATAGTGTAATGTTAATGGCCATTAACGTTATTACCCATAGAACGAGCCTCAATATGAAAAAGCAACAGGGGTAGTAAATTATTTAAATTTTTAGAGTATTTTTATACTGAACTAAGGGCCAAGTGTTATGAGTTTCGAACTATCAACCAGCGTCATTTATATTACACCCGAACATGACGAAGTCTATACTTTTATAAAGGAAATAGACGATAAACAAGGTTTGTACACCTTGGATTTTAATAATGTAGTTGTTCCTGAAAATAAGATTAAGGTAAATACACACACTAACTTTAGTGTGCCCTCCTTAATGACTAAAAACCGTATCATTAATTATCATTATGACAGATTGATTGATCGTATTGTGCGGTTTTTAATAGATCATAATCCGGCTGAGGATTTAATGAAAATATACCGGAAAAGAGAGGTGATTTACTTTGAGCCTATTGTAGATGATTCTGAAAAACAGGATGATAAAGAACATTTTAGGGAGCTTACAGATAAATTAAATAGACTGATAGGAGTAGCGAACAGTGCTATTAAAAGTCGTTTCAATAAACATATTGTAGTTATTTTAAACCATCCTCCAAAAACGCATCATCTGCATACCATAAGGGTGTGATATAGTGTATCGTTGAGTATAAAAATGATTAGAAATGACTATTTATCAAGTTTCTGCTCATGTTTATATTAGTGATAGCTTTCACTAATTATATGTATATGAAAACTTTAACAATTTCTAAAATCCCTGCCTATGGCAGTTTTTCAAAAGACGTAAGGATATTGCAGGAAAGATTAATAGAACTTGGGTTCGATCCGAAAGGTGCGGATGGAATTTACGGAATGAATACCCAACAGGCTGTGATATCTTTACAGCTAAAAAATAAATTACAAGGCTCAGGTGTTATTGGCCCTAAAACTTTAGGCTTGTTAAAATTAGTTGTATCTGATATTTCAGTAATAACGGACAGTCCGTTGATTACTAAGGATATTAAGAATAAGAAAGACAGGCATCTTCATCCTAACATGCGGCAACGATTAGAGGCATATCTGTTTGCAAACGGGAATGTTCCAGATTTCTGGACGAATAAAAAGTTGAGCTCGGTTTGCATTGCGGTACAAGAAGCATTGGCAGAATTGGGTGTTAAGGAAAACGGGAGGAACAACTATGGGACTGACGTTGGCGAAGTACAAGGTACCACAGGTGGTTTTACACCGGGCGGAAATGGAGATGCCTGGTGTTTGGATTTTGCGCAGATGAAGGTGGCAATAATTGAAGATTTCTATCAAAAAGAATCGCCGGTTCCTGCTACTGCTAATTGTGTGGATTGCTGGAAGGGATCTGAAAAGGTGGCTGGGTTAACTACATCGGTACCAACCATTGGCACTTTAGCCTTAGCTCAATATATAAACAATCCAACAAGGGGACATGCCATGGAGTGCTATGAACTGCTTGGAGGAGGGCAAATGAGGACAGTTGAAGGAAATACTTCTGCGAACGACATGACTAACGGAAACAACTCTGGTTTTAATGTGAGGAACCAGAAACTTAATAACAGAGATACCTTGAGAACACTTGGATTTGTGTATGTATATCCAGATAATCAGGTTCCTGCATAATTGCGTTCTACTTTAAATAACGGTTATGAGCGATAACACAAATTTATCTACTACGTATGTAGTAAATAAAACGACCAAAATTGTAACAATAACCCTTTTAATTGGGGCCTCTGGCCAAACAGGAACCAGTCTGGTAAGGCTTGACGATGGCAGCCTTAATGTAGAAGCAAGTGGGGATTTATTTGATTTTGAAATAGGAGCAAATAGAGATTTGGGAGGGAAGAAGCTAACCATAACCACAACAATATCTGATACAGCTAAAGATCATAATCATACCGAGTTGATTATCAGGCTGAAAGGTGGAGCCGTATTTAGGGAATATGCATTAGGAAAGGAAGTGAATGAAAACGAATCTGCAGTATATTTTTGTGAGATAAATTTCTTTAAATTTTAAGGCGATGAAAGTTCTTTTAGGTGGATTAGTAGTGGTAGCCCTTTTGATACCCGCTAAAGCTTTTACACAGGATAGTTCGGGGGTAAAACTTGATCTGCTAAAATCACCAAGCTCTCCTGCTTCTCAGTTGCTGAGTTTTTCAACTTCAGATATTGAAAAGCCTACTGATCTTTCCTCTTTTATGCTTTCGGTACAATCATCAAGTGCTTCGTACACAAAGCTACCTTCCAATTATGCTATCGATATTGCACCATTTTGGCTTTTTAGAACGAAAACAGATTTCACAACTACCGGAAATGCAGGACTTAATTCTACCAAGTTTAAGGATTACTTTAAGCAATCGCTTGTGATTTCAATTGCAATTAAGAATCCTGATTCTTCATTTAATGAATTTAAAGCGAGTAGTACTTATGGTGGGCTGGGCATAAAGTTCGCTTTGTTCAGACCTCATTATTCGAAGGAAAACGAGAAGATTTTATATAGTATAACCCAAAAACAAATCAGAATAAACAAGGCTGTTTCTAATTACATAGAAACTAAGGAGAAAATTGACCCTAAATACAAAGCATTAGAGGTACAGCGGACAGCAATTGTAAATAGAATCAGAGATGAAAACCCATCAGAAGTTGATTTTGCAAATGCTTTAATAAAGGCTGAAGAGGACACAACCAGTACATTGTATCGAAATAAAATAGAAACGCAGGAATTATTTCAGATCTGGAAAAACGAAACTCTGGAAATTGATGATTTCAAAAAGATGCTGGTAGATTCTTTAACGAAAGAAGTAGCGAAATTTGATGGAGCCAGGGTAGGTTTTTCATGGGACTTGGCAGGTGGAATAAGTGGAGAGTTTAGAAATAAGCGTTTTAACAGCTCAACAATATTTAATAGTGGAATATGGACTACGGTGGGTTATTCTACTGAAAAGAGCGGCTCTTTTTTAGGCTTAGCACGTTTGTTATATAATCCAGATCAAATTTATGCACAGGATAATGCGACAAATGTTTTAGGGGATATCTCGACATTTGATGCAGGATTCAGGTACATATACACTAAATCGAAATTTAGCTGTAGTGCAGAGGCAATCTATAGGAGTGTCTTATCTTCCAGCACCATTGACCCTTCATGGAAATTGGTGTTAAATGCTGACTACGCCATTGCGAGCAACCAAAAATTGATCTTCTCATTCGGTAGAAATTTCGATGGAACACTTGCCAAAGATGGAAACCTTATTGCTGCACTAACTGTACTGCTTGGTTTTGGCAACATCAGATAGTTTTAATTCTTGCTATTCTTCAAATATTTTAAGTTTAAGCCAATTATTGCCACTGTACACACTATTGTAATTGTGGCACTAACAGAAATGGAATGTAGTATCGCAGCACTGCCTCCTACACCGATAGCTCCAAAAACCGCAACACCAATGGCTCCGGCAGCTTGCCTTACGGTATTTAACGCAGCAGATGCGGTACCTGACAGTGATTTATCTACGCTCGACAAAATACCGTTAGTCATGGACGGAACGGCAAGTCCCATACCCATAGGTATAATTAGAAATGGCAGGAATAGCTGCCAGTATGGTGTATTATCTTTAGCTATAAATAGCCCTGCAAACCCAACAGCAAACATGATAAGACCTATTATAATTGGCTTCCGTATACCAAACTTATTGATTACACGACCGCTAATAAGGTTGGAGATAACGAACCCTACCGTTAACGGAAGAAAAGCAAGACCAGCGTTGAGCGATGAATAATGGAGTACGTTTTGCAGATAGAGGCTTAACGTAAAAACGGTTCCATAATAAGCACCATTTAAAACAGCGCCCAGTAAAAGAAGTACGTTAAAAGTAGGAGAGTCGAAAAGATGAAGCGGTAGCATCGGGTGCTGAACCTTTTTTTCGATCATTAAAAATGCGATTAACATTGCCGCACTAAAAAGCAGGCCTCCAAATATTACCGGATCTTTAAATCCAAAGTTAGGCCATTCTATAATCACAGCAATAAGGGCAGTGATGGAGAGCATCCATGTAATTTGTCCGGCGATATCAAATCCTTTGTTAACTGAGACCTTATTTTGTGCCAGACGAAAACTAAATAGGAAACCCGCCAGGCAAAGGGGTACATTCACAAAAAAGATATAACGCCAGTTACTGATTTGAATGAGTAAGCCCCCAACAATAGGGCCGGCAGCTATGGCGGCACTCCCTGCTGCGGTCCATAAACCTACTGCACGTACGCGCTTGGCAGGATCATGTGCAAAAGCCTGATTAAGTATGGCAAGAGAGCTGGGTATCATGGTGGCTGCACCGACTCCTTGCAGTACTCTGAATGCGATGAGAACAGCAGCGTTTCCGGCAAACCCACAACCTATGGAGGCTATACCAAAAATACAGATGCCAAGCTGAAATATGCGTTTTGCACCTAAAAGATCACTTAAGTTCCCCGCAGACAACATAAGCACTGCAAAGGCAAGGGTATAAGCATCTATTACCCATTGTAAGGTGGTGATACTGGCCTGATAGGTTTTGGCAATAGGGGGCAATGCAATATTTACAATGGAAACATCTAATTGTGCAACTACAAAGGCCAAACTGGTTATTCCGACTATCCAGCGAAAGGGAACGGTATGATTAGGGGAAGTTGTTGTGTTTGATAAGCTCATCGCGCGTTTTTGCAATCGCAAAGGTGCACAGAAAGGATGATTTTTTAGTTAGAAACATCGTCATTTTTAATTCCTCTTCTGGTTTTTCTAACCTCATCTTTTAGCCTGCCAAAATTATAGTTTAAACTGATCCTGTATGAGCGAAGATAAGATTGGTTGTTGCTTAACTCTGTAAAATCGAATCCGGTGGTAGTGGTTCTAAGCGTCCTGAATTTATGAAAGGGGTTATTCAATGCTGCTGTTAAACTCAGCTTTCCTTTGATGAGTTCATGGCTGCTGCTGAAACTGGTGTTTACTTGCCCTTGAGTTATAGATTGAAACGTTTTAGATGCAGGGTTTTTCCCAATTACACTGAGGTTTGCGCCCAATCTCCACTTTGGCGTTGGACGATATCCGCTAGTTAAGGTAAAATTGTAAAACAAATCTTTAGAATGTGGTATCACATTTCCTTCAGTTTTAATATCCAAATAATTAAAGCTTCCATTAAAATTAAAGTTTAGATTCCTGGTTGCCGTATATCCAAGATTGAGATCTGCTGCCAGAACAGAGCCTTTTCCAATGTTAGCAAATGTATTTCTGGTAATTCCAGACGTGGGATCATAAGTGAAAATTCTGAAATCCAGATTGTTAAATAATGAATAAGCTAATCCAAGATTAATAGAAACTTTACCATTGTGGTTATATCCGGCAAGTATATTGTTAACAGACGAGGGCATAAGGTTGGGGTTGCCGGTTGATTCTGTATTTGGGTTACTTCTGTCTACAAAAGGGTTAAGTCTGTTTATGCCTGGGCGTCTTAACCGCTGTGAAAACCCAAAACTAACGTTATCACCCCCCTTTAGCTGATAAGCAATGGATAAAGAGGGAATCAGGTTTAAATAATCCTGAGAAATATCACCATCTACAATGGTTTGCTCCGCACGCAATCCAGCCTTTATCCCAATGTTCTTTCCATAATTGTATGCTATTGAAGTATAGGCAGAAAACACATCCTGAGAGATCTCAAAATCATTAGCCTGAAACTGAGCTGCAGAATAATCAAAATTACTGCTGTTGTTTCTAAGGATAGCCTTAATGCCCGATTCTAGTCCCCAGTTTTTAAACTTATCTGAGTAGTCGGCCTGTGCAGTATGCTCATTTGAACCGGCGTGATTATTTTGCAGAAATCCGGAATAGGGGTAGTTGGTTATTTGACTAAGAATGAGGTTATTTTCGTCGTCACTATTAAAAGTTGTATAGCGGTAAGATAGGGTTAGCGCCCTTGTCTTCTTTGATTTTGAAGAGATCTGATAGTTAACTGAGGCATCTATATAGTCGCTATTACCCTCATAAGCATTTTGTATGTGATAGCCTTGTAGCAAGTCACCATTTTGAGTGAGCGATGAGACTTGGTTACTAAGTTGGGAATTTTTGTTACCATTAAGATTGATCTGAGCAGATAGGAGCTGTAAAGGGGTGATTTCATAGCTCACATCGGTACCCAGATATCCGGTTCTGCCGTCGGATTTATTATTGCCATCCTGAATTAAGGTTTTAGGATCATCACCGAAATCATTTCTAACCAAATTATTTATTGTGGCCGGGGTTTTTGAAAGAGAGCCACCAGTGAATACCGAAGCGATAAGTTTACCTGATTTAAAATTGAAAGACCCACCAGCGCCCGGGCCACCAGCTGGAAAACTTTCATTGAAGTTTAGTGAACCGTTATATCCGTCGGCAGGTTTTTTGTTAGTTACAATATTGATGATTCCTGCAAATCCTTCTGCATCATATTTTGCTGGTGGATTGGTGATTACCTCGATCTTCTCAATAGTTGATGCAGGCATGCTACGTAACACTTCCTTAGGGTTATTTTCGATCATACCGGAAGGCCTGCCATTGATAAAGATTTTAAAACTAGTGCTATTTTTAAGCCTTATGTTCTGCTCTGCATCTAGCGATACAAAAGGAATTTTGCGCATCATTTCCAGTACACTGTTCCCTTTACTATCTGGATCGGCCTGTAGGTCGTATACAAGCCTGTCTATCTCTTGAGTGACTATTGGTTTGCTACCGGTAATATTTACCCCTTTTAATTGTTTGGCGTCTGGTGATAGTAGGACTAAACCCTGATTAACCAGCCGTTTCGTAGTATCCTGAAGTGATATTGCAAGTGTTTTAGGTCTATAACCAACACTTACTATTTCAAGTTTGTATGTTCCAGACGGGATTTGACTTAGTGTAAATATACCAGTGCTGTCACTTATCCCTGTTTTAACAATTGCATTTGTTGTACTAATAATGTTGATTGTAGCCCAGCCAGCTGGTTTTTTACTAACAGAATCTATAAGTTTTCCGCTTACAGAGAAATTGGGTGCTAAGGTTTGTGCAGCGGATTGATTATAGCTTGTTATGATGGCGAAAAAGCCTATGATAAGCAGTAAACGTAGTTGAAGGTTTTTCATGAGTCTTGATTTTTGGAGCGCTTTAGGATCTGGACAGTGCATAGCTTTCCCATTAGCCTTAAAGACTTTTTTTTTGTGATCAGTAATTTAAAGAAGTAGGATTAGCTTGTTTTAGCTTTGGTCTTTTTCAGATTTCCTTACGAGGAAGTAATAAGAAAGGAAACCGGCGGCAATAAAGATCATTTCAATTCCGTAAGGGAGGGGCGAATCTACCTGGGCATCGGGAATGTAATTGATAACCACTAAGCCTATTCCGCCAAAGAAAAGAATAAGACCCCATTTAAGTACTGCGATTTTGTGGTTAAATGATTGGCCAAGTGAGTTTAGTATTTCTGGATTTGTTAGTCCTGAATTGATCAGACGATTCTTTAAAATGAAGTTGAGAATGGCAATTACAATGATTGCTGTAATAATGAATAGTGATATTGAGATTGTTATACTTTCTATATGGTCCATGATGTCTGTTTTTAAATGTGATTTGTTGCCCAAGTAGACACGCTTGCCAATAAAAAGGTTGCAGAAAAATACATCTTTTTAAAATTATTATTTTTTTTGTGAAAACTGCAACATTACAAAGCATCCTGTTGTCTACTATACGATGTTAAATGAAAAGGAACTAGTTGCCAAAATATTGCGAGGCGATGCAAGAGCATTTGAAGCTCTGGTTAAGCAGTATGAGAAACTTGTATTTCATGTAACAAGCAGGTTAATTAAAAACGATGAGGATGCGACTGATATTTGTCAGGAGGTTTTTATAAAGGTATATCAGGGATTGAACAAATTTGGTTTTCAATCTAAACTGAGCACCTGGATAGCCCGAATTGCTTACCTGACTTCTATTAACCACCTAAGGAAATATAAACAGGAACTGCAAAAGACGAGTGCTGCAGATGATGTTGAAATAGATAACTATCACTTTAGCGAGGAAACACCAGAGCGACTTATGATTAAAAAGGATGTTGCCGCTTATGTGCAACATTTGTTGCAACAACTACCTTTGCAGTACCGCTCAGTTCTTACCTTGTTTCATTTGGAAGAGTTTAGTTATCTCGAAATACAGGAGATTACAGGAATGCCTGAAGGAACTATCAAAAATTATTTGTTCAGAGCAAAGAAATTATTGAAAGAAAAATTGAAAATTTATTTAATAAATGAATGATATGGAAGCGAATGAGAACAGAGATGACAAAAGGGATCAGAAGCTGGAAGAATTATTAGCCACTGCACTGAAAAGTGAACCTGTGAGCAGCTTGCCTTATGGATTTGCTGCGATGGTTACCAGGAACGTTTTTGCCCAAAAGGTTAAGCCATTTGGTGTTAAAACTTATGTGCTTGTTTTTATGGTTATTCTGGGTATTGTAGCATTTTCGCTTGTTTTATTGTCGTTCTTTAATCCACAACTGACTGCAAGTTTACTTTCTATGATTAAACTTGGCAGGTATATTCTTGCTTTTATTGTGTTAAGCTTCTTTTTAATTGAATATATTGATCAAAAGTGGGTGAGAGCTTCGCAAATGTGATGAAAGTATAATCAGGCACCTCCGTTAACAAAGAAGCTGAAGCAATCATTTGTGGCAAGGTTAATATGTACACTGAAATAATTGTTTCCGCCATCCTTAAATGCTATTATTTCTTTCTTCCAGGTTTCATCTTTAGGGACAGCACTTTTAATAAAACAGTTTAAAAGAATAACCTTTTCGCCCATTTTATTTTTGTAGCCAAGATATTGTCTGAAATATTCAGAAGGGGCCTGGATTCTGGTAGAATCTACAATGACGCCATCTTTGTCGATTTTACTTGTTTTTAAGCACATTTTAAAAATGCGCTCCGCACTTTCAATATCCTGAACAGTGGGCATAAATTGGACA
>NZ_CAMLHF010000056.1 GCF_946479715.1 uncultured Pedobacter sp.
TCTGATATTTTCGGCTAGTGGTTGCTGGACAGATGATTATTCTTTGGGTATGATCAGTTTAAAAGAGAACGGCGATCCGTTGAAGCCGGCAGATTGGACCAAAACAGATAAACCGGTGTTTACTAAGAAACCGGAAAGCGGAGCTTACGGACCGGGCCATAACAGCTTTTTTAAATCACCCGATGGAACGGAAGATTGGATTCTTTACCATGCTAATCCCAGAGCGGGGTTAGCATGTTCTAACGACCGTAGTCCAAGGATGCAGAAGTTTAGCTGGAATGCTGATGGAACACCAAACTTTGGTGAACCTGTAAAGATCGATATGCCAATCCTAAAACCTTCAGGTGAATGAGAGTAGCTATCCAAATTTGTACTATAGTACAGTTCTGTGCACTGTTGTCTTTTGGCTGCGGTAAAAAGACCGAAACGGTTGGTGTTCCGCAAAAACCATCCGTTAAAAGCCATATCGAATGGGATTATAATACCTTAAAAAAAGTTTCATCATCTGCCGCAGGCGAAAGGTATTGCGGATATGCAAGGATGATTCAATTGCACGATCAATCGCTCTTAGCCATATATGAGGCCGATGGAAATATTGTTACTGTAAAAAGTGCCGATCTGGGAGCTACCTGGTCGGCACCTGTTTCAGTTGCGCAACGTGCCAATGGCACAAATATGTCTGTCCCGGATATATTGGAATTAAAAGATCATTCCTTACTGGCTTGCTATAACCCAAGGCCATATGATATTTCACCTTCCAGAAAATTCGGTATACGTACCAAGAAAAGCTATGATGGTGGACTAACATGGAAAGACGAAAAGCTGCTTTACGAAGCAGGATATGAATTTAAGAATGGATGTTGGGAGCCTTCAGCCCTGCAACTGCCCAATGGAGAGATTCAGCTATACTTCGCTAACGAAGGAGACTATCTGAATTCCGATGAGCAGAATATCTCTATGCTGCGTTCTAGTGATAACGGACAAACATGGACCGAAAAACCTCAAATTGTAAGTTTCAGAGCAGGGAAACGAGATGGCATGCCGGTGCCCTTATTGCTTAATAATGGAAAAGAAATTGTATTTGCTATAGAAGACAACGGGTTTGATACTTTTAAACCTTACATCATCACAAATACTTTAAAAGACAATTGGGCAAACACTGTAGACGCTGGCAGCCCCAACCGAAGCTATGCGCTGGCAGATAAAATTGCCGATAATATCTATGCAGGTGCGCCATATTTAAGGCAATTGAAAACCGGCGAAACCATACTTTCCTATCAAGGCACCGAAGGCCGCACCAATAAAATGGAATTTGCAGATATGAAGGTGGTTATTGGAGATGATGAGGCTCGTAATTTTAATAGAAAATCTACACCATTCATTATTCCGGCAAACAAATCGTGCTTATGGAGTAGCGTAGCTGTTTTAAACGATAATACCATTGTTGCGGTAACCAGTACAAATGCATATTCCGACCATTCCGAAATTTGGATGATAAAAGGGCGTTTGGTGCAAGATCCGATAGCACTTGCCGATCCTACTATTTTTCTGGATAACGACAAGTATTACTTGTATGGTACTAGTAGTGATAAGGGCTTTGAGGTATATGAATCATCAGATTTAAAAAACTGGAAAGGTCCTGTAGGTAAAAACAACGGTTTCGCTCTTATAAAAGGAGAATCTTTTGGAACCAAAGGCTTTTGGGCTCCACAGGTTTTTAAACACAACAAAGCCTATTACATGGCCTACACTGCTGATGAACAGATTGCAATAGCAAAAAGCGATAGCCCACTGGGGCCTTTTAAGCAGGAGCAGATAAAGTCGCTATCCGGTATTGGCAAACAGATAGATCCCTTTGTGTATTTTGATACCGATGGTAAAACCTATATGTACCATGTAAAGCTTAAAGAAGGCAATAGGATTTTTGTTTCTGAGATGAAACCTGATCTTTCTGATGTATTGCAGGAAACTACCAAAGAATGTATCAGTGGCGTACTTCCATGGGAAAACACAGAGAAAACAGATTGGCCGGTTACCGAAGGACCAACAGTAATAAAACATAAAAACCTTTATTACCTGATCTATTCTGCAAACGATTTTCGCAATAAGGATTACGCAGTAGGTTATGCCACTTCAACGTCGCCTATGGGGCCATGGAAAAAGTACGCGGGTAGCCCGATAATAAGCAGAGAAAAACTAAAGCAAAATGGAACAGGGCATGGCGATTTGTTTACCGATAAAGCGGGAAATTACAAATATGTAATGCATACTCACCATTCCGATACAAAAGTCTCGCCGCGGTCAACCGGAATTATAGATGTAAAGTTTGCCAAAGGCGATGAAGCTGATGTGCTGCAAGCCGACGAGTCGACATTTAAACTTCTTTTTACTGGTGCCGAAACCAAATAAAAACACCACATTTAATAAACATACAGAATGAACAAATCACTAAATTATAACTAGAACCTTTTAAAATGAGAAATCTAAAAACCTATTATCTAGCACTATGCTTGCTCGGGCTCACGTTTCAGTCGTGCGTACAAAAACCAGCAGATCAAACATCACAAACAGAACAAAAGCCAAGAGAAATATGGACTGTAGAACAGGCCAACAAATGGTACGAGCAGTGGGGCTGGTTAAGAGGTAGTGACTTTATACCAAGTACTGCAATCAATCAATTAGAAATGTGGCAAAAGGAAACTTTTGATCCGACAACTATTGATAAGGAACTGGGTTATGCTGAAGGAATTGGTATGAACTCAATGCGCGTTTACCTGCATCATGCTGCCTGGCAACAAGATAAAGATGGTTTTAAAGGAAGGGTAAAACAGTATCTTGATATCGCCGATAAGCACCACATCTCTACCTTGTTTGTGCTATTTGACGATTGCTGGAATCCAACTTTTAAAACCGGAAAACAACCGGAACCAAAAATTGGTATTCACAATTCTGGCTGGGTAAGAGACCCGGGAGATCTGTATTATCAGGACTCTACGCTTGTAGATACGCTTGAAACTTATGTTAAAGATGTATTGACTACGTTTAAAGATGATAAACGCATTGTACTTTGGGATCTCTATAATGAGCCTGGAAATTCAAACTATGGAAACAAAAGCATGGATCTGCTTAAAAAAGTATTTGAATGGGGCCGTACAGTTAACCCTAGTCAGCCACTTTCTGTAGGGGTATGGAAATTAGATTTGAAAGAACTTTCTGATTATCAGATTCAGAATTCTGATGTAACTACTTATCATAATTATGGTGATGTAAAGGATCACGAAAAATGGATTGATACGCTTAGAAGTGTTTCTAAGCGCCCGCTTATCTGTACTGAATATATGGCAAGATCAAGAAACAGCTTATTCAGCAATATTATGCCTATCCTTAAAAAGGAAAATATTGGAGCTTACAACTGGGGCTTAGTTGCAGGAAAAACCAATACAATTTATGCATGGGATAGCCCAATGCCTGATGGAAAAGAACCTAAACTATGGTTTCATGATATTTTCAGAAAAGACGGAAGCCCATATAAAAAATCAGAAGTTGATTCTATAAAAATGCTTACCGGAAAGCAGTAGCTGATGTAAAATTCAGTTACCTCGGCCGTTATCTCGACGGTAGGAGAGATTCCTTGTTTATGCCAGTTTGCTTCGCAGCTGCTTTTTGATCAAGAGATCTCTCCTACCGTCGAGATAATGGCCTTTTAACAATCTCTTGTTGGGCTGAATCAAGGCAGATTAAGGATTGGGAGTACATTGCTTCGGAAAACAGGTATCTTTTTCCGAAGAAGCCTCGAGCCAGTCTCGAACCAGTGTTAACGCAGGACATATCAAGCTCCATAAAAGAACCATTGATGTTCAGAAAATAAATGCATTAAAAAGCATAAATTATTGTATGTTCATGATGAAAATCAACATGTTTTGTAAATGGTTCCATTTGATATAGATAATCAAACTTTAAATGATCTGGAGATATTTGAAAATGCCACAAGTGAAAGATGCATTTTCTCTTTTTTCGATTTCACCTCAACAATAGGAGGAAAAGAAAAACTTAGGGGCCTTTTTAATCATCCTCAAACTGATATTCACATTATTGAAGAGCGAAAAAAACTCGTCGAATATCTGTTCAAGTATAACAAAACTATAGCGTTCGATAAGGAATCGCTTGATTTTATTGAGTTTTATCTCCGTCAAAATGATAAACCCAACCGGCCGGTAGCATTAGATATTATAGGAGTTACTTCCAGATTTTTCTTTAAGAACAGTCAGCAGCAGTATTTAAGGCAACGCGGGGCTCAGGAAGTATTAAAGTTGATCCATTTATTATATGATTTTTGCAGCGAGTTAATTATTGAGAACGCTCCTGAACTACTAAAATCACTCCACAATAAAGTTCATGGAATTATAGGCAGGCAGCCCAACATTAAGCGTCATAACCAATTAAGATCTACAACTTTCAAGCTCTTTGATCTGGAGAAATACGATTTTATAATTAGAAATTCAGAGGCCGCAGAAATTAAAGAACTACTGGATATTTGTTATTTATTAGATGCCTATTTATCCGTTGCAAAATCTGCAAGAACTTACAACTTGTCATTTCCAGTATTTAGTTCTTCAAAGGAGAGGTCAATTGTTATTAAAGGGGTATTTCATTTATTTGTGAAACATCCAATACCCAACAACATCGAATTCAGTACTGATAAAAATGTTTGTTTCATTACAGGAGTAAATATGGCAGGGAAATCGACCTTGCTGAAATCTATTGCTATATCTATATATCTGGCCCATTTAGGCTTCCCTGTTCCTGCAGAAAGTATGGAGACCAGCATTTTTGATGGCCTTATTACAACGATCAATCTTTCAGATAATTTGAATCAGGGATATAGCCATTTTTACAATGAGGTATTAAGGGTAAAGCAAGTTGCACAAAAAGTAACCACATCTAAGAATATGGTGGTTATATTTGATGAGCTGTTTAGAGGAACGAATGTAAAAGATGCTTATGATGCTTCACTTTCAATCATAACAGCGTTTAGCCAGATCAGAGGGAGCTTTTTTATTATTTCAACACATATTGTTGAAGTGGCTAAAGAGCTAAATGATAACAGTAATATTAATTTCCGCTTTTTGGAAACCAGGATAATAGATGGAAAACCCATGTTTACTCATGAGCTGAAAGAGGGTATAACTGATGAACGCATGGGCATGTGGATAATTGAAAATGAGGGGATAATGGAAATATTGAACAATATGACACATTGTAACAAATAAATGCCCCCCGGATTTAAGTATTTATGGTAATTTTGCAAAAGAAATAACTCGGTGAGTTTATACAAACACGCCGCTAAATATAAAATAGAAGTGAATATGAAAAGAGTAGTAGTAACAGGTTTAGGTGCTGTAACCCCGGTGGGAAATACAGTAAAAGAATTTTGGGACAATATAGTTGCCGGTAAAAGTGGCGCAGCTAAAATAACAAAATTTGATACCTCAAAATTCAAAACCAACTTTGCTGCTGAAGTGAAAAACTTTGATGCCGAAGCCTATATTGATAAAAAGGAAATCAAGAAATATGATTTGTATACTCAGTTCGCTATTGCAGCCAGCGATCAGGCCATTAAAGACTCAGGATTAGACTTTACAACAATGCCTGAAATTGATCGCTATGAAGTGGGTGTGATTTGGGGATCTGGAAATGGTGGTATTGGTACTTTTGAAGAGCAATTGAAAGAGTATCATCTTGGTGATGGAACGCCTAGATTTAGCCCGTATTTTATCCCTAAAATGATTGTTGATATTGCCGCTGGTGTAATTTCAATACGCAATAAACTTCATGGCCCTAACTATGCTACTGTTTCGGCTTGTGCATCTTCTAACACTGCAATTATCAGCGCTTTTGATGCCATCCGTTTAGGTAAAGCTAATATTATGGTAGCAGGTGGTTCTGAGGCTGGTATTACTGAGTCGTCAGTAGGTGGTTTTAACTCGGCACATGCTTTATCAAAAAGAAACGATGATCCTGAAACTGCCTCGCGTCCGTTTGATGTAGACAGAGATGGTTTTGTGATTGGTGAGGGTGCCGGTGCTTTGATTTTGGAAGAACTGGAACATGCTCAAAAAAGAGGTGCACATATTTATGCTGAAATTGTTGGTGGCGGTATGGCAGCTGATGCTTATCACCTTACTGGTACTCCACCGGATGGTTTGGGCGCATCTTTAGGTATTTCTAAAGCACTTGCTGATGCAGGAATAAATCCTGATAAAATTGATTACATCAATGCCCATGCAACTTCTACAGGTTTAGGAGACTCTGGAGAATTGAATGGAATTAAAAAAATATTTGGCGATTTGCCTGTTAAAATTAGTGCAACCAAATCTATGACCGGCCATTTACTTGGTGGTGCAGGTGCTATAGAAAGTATAATTAGTATTCTTGCCATCAGAGATGGAATTATTCCGGGAACTATCAACACTAAAAATCTGGATCCTGCAATTCCTGAAGGCTTAAATATTGTATTAGGTAAATCTATTCATCAGCCTGTTAATTACGTACTGAACAACACATTTGGTTTTGGTGGTCATACTGCAACTTCTGTGTTTAAAAAGTATGAGGCATAGTAAATAATTAACTGGCATACTTACTTTAGGTCGTCATCCTGAATTTATTTCAGGATGACGACCTTACCATTTAACCTGCATAATACCAATATTTAACGCTACTATACCAAAGCCCGAATTGGACTTTTGTTCTCCTAAAAATAAAGATTTAACTTGCCTGTATGAACATAGAATTCAATAAGAATGAAGACGTTAATAAACAGTCGGTTTATGACTTAAAAACACGGCTCAAAAAGATATATAAAGGTGGGGGAGAGAAGAATGCAGCAAAACAAAAGGATAAGGGTAAACTACTGGCAAGAGAACGCATCTCTTACCTGATTGATAAAGAAAGCCAGTTTCTGGAAATTGGTGCTTTTGCAGCCGATGAAATGTATGTGGAGCAGGGTGGCTGTCCATCGGCCGGTGTGGTTTGCGGTATCGGATATGTATCGGGCAGGCAATGTATGATTGTTGCCAACGACGCTACCGTAAAAGCAGGTGCCTGGTTTCCTATGACTGCTAAGAAAAATCTTAGGGCGCAGGAAATTGCAATGGAAAACAGACTGCCGGTAATCTATCTGGTTGATAGTGCAGGTGTTTATTTGCCTATGCAGGATGAGATTTTTCCTGATAAGGAACATTTCGGACGAATGTTTAGAAACAACGCCATCATGTCCGCCGATGGGATTGTGCAGATCGCTGCTATAATGGGTTCTTGCGTGGCTGGTGGCGCTTATTTACCAATCATGAGCGATGAAGCAATGATTGTTGATGGCACAGGTTCTGTGTTCCTGGCAGGGTCATATCTTGTTAAATCGGCAATTGGCGAAGATGTGGATAATGAAACCCTGGGTGGAGCCACTACCCATTGTGAAATATCTGGTGTAACCGATTATAAGCATCCTAATGATCAGGCTTGTTTAGATAGCATTCGTAACATCATGAGCATGCTAGGTGCGCCTCAGGTAGCTGGGTTTGATAGAATTAAGCCAGCTTTACCTAAGCTAGATCCTGAACAAATTTACGGGATACTGCCAGAAAACAGAGAAAAACCTTATGATATGCTCGAGGTAGTTCATCGTTTGGTAGATAACTCTGAATTTGAAGAATACAAGAAATTGTATGGACAGAGCATCATCTGCGGATTAGGCCGTATTGATGGCTGGGCGGTTGGTATAGTTGCCAATCAGCGTAAAGTTGTTAAATCCAAAAAAGGAGAGATGCAGTTCGGGGGTGTAATTTATTCTGACAGTGCTGATAAGGCAACCCGGTTTATCATGAACTGTAATCAGAAAAAAATCCCTTTGGTGTTTTTACAGGATGTTACCGGCTTTATGGTTGGCAGCAGATCTGAGCATGGAGGCATCATTAAAGATGGTGCAAAAATGGTAAATGCGGTTTCAAACTCTGTTGTGCCTAAGTTTACCATCGTGATAGGAAATTCTTACGGAGCCGGTAATTATGCCATGTGTGGTAAAGCATATGATCCGCGATTAATTTATGCCTGGCCAAGCGCTAAAATTGCAGTAATGGGCGGCTCGCAGGCTGCTAAAGTATTGCTGCAGATTCAGGAAGCATCGCTAAAAGCAAAAGGAGAGGTGATTACACCAGAAAAAGAAGAAGAATTGTTAAAAGAAATCACCGATAGGTATGATAGTCAGACTACTCCTTACTATGCTGCTGCAAGGTTATGGGTTGATGGGGTTATAGATCCTTCAGAAACCAGAAAAGTAATTTCTATGGGTATAGAGGCGGCCAATCAATCGCCTATAAAAAAGCAGTTTAATGTAGGTGTTATACAGACCTAAGCGGAATTATAATCTGGAAATCACAATGTTCCCTTTGTTGTGTGCTAGCGTTTGACGGATAGCGGGATAAAGCGTAATTTTGTACTTTAATAAGAAAGAAACATAATATGTCAGAAGAAATAGAACACGTTCAATGTTTAATTATAGGTTCAGGTCCGGCAGGGTATACTGCTGCAATTTATGCAGCCCGTGCTGATCTTAAGCCGGTTATGTATACCGGTATGGAGCCTGGTGGTCAATTAACGCAGACTACTGATGTTGATAATTTCCCGGGATACCCAGGTGGCATTATGGGTCCTGAGATGATGGAAGATTTCCGTAAACAGGCAGAACGTTTTGGAACTGATATCCGTTTTGGATATGTAAGCTCTGTAGACTTTTCATCTTTGCCTCATAAGGTAATTGTTGATGAGATTAAAACCATCACAGCTGATACTGTAATTATCTCGACAGGTGCCACAGCTAAATGGCTTGGTTTACCTAGTGAACAACAATATAATGGTTTTGGTGTATCTGCATGTGCGGTATGCGACGGCTTTTTCTTTAAAGGACAGGACGTAGCTATAGTTGGTGCCGGTGATACTGCTGCTGAAGAGGCTACTTACCTTGCAAAGCTTTGTAAAAAAGTATATATGATTGTGCGCAGAGATGAGTTCAGAGCTTCAAAAGCTATGGTACACAGGGTGTTAAATACACCAAATATCGAAGTGATTTATAACTCTGAAACTAAAGAAATTCTTGGTAACGGTAAAAATGTTACTGCGGTAAGAATAGTAAACAATCAATCTGGTGCAGAAACTGATTTGCCTGTTGAAGGTTTCTTTGTAGCTATTGGCCATAAACCTAATACCGATATCTTTAAAGGATGGTTGGATATGGATGAAACCGGTTATTTAAAAACAATCCCTGGAACTTCGAAAACCAACATAGAAGGTGTTTTTGCCAGTGGAGATGTTCAGGATCATTATTATCGTCAGGCGGTTACCGCTGCTGGTTCAGGTTGTATGGCGGCTTTAGATGCAGAGCGTTATCTGGCGGCTAAGGAGCATGAAGTAAAAGAAGTGTTGTAAGTAACATTTTAATGAAAATATGGGCAGAATCGTATGGTTCTGCCTTTTTTTTGCCCACCTTTCTCTAAGATTTTTTTATCTTGGGGCTTGATTTAAAATAAATTATTTAACCTAACACATGAAAAGATTATTATCAGTTGCTCTCGTGGCATTTATGTCTGTGGGTGCTTTTGCGCAAACAGATGCCAATATGGGCATTATCCCTGCACCCGTATCTGTAATAAAGAAAAGCGGAGCCTTTAAACTGGACAAAACTGTTGTATTGTTGTCTGCAGATGCAGCCAATGCAAAGATGGCAGATTTGCTAAACGCTTCTATTACCACGAAGGCAGGATTTGCACTTAGAGAAACAAAAGCTTTAAAGGCAAATGAAAGAGCAATTGTATTGACCTCGGTAGGCGCTGATAAATTACCTGCAGAAGGCTATACTATTGATATTACTGATAAGAAAATTACGGTAACAGGTAAAGAGGCAGGATTGTTCTACGCAGTTCAATCCATGATCCAGTTAATGCCTGAAAAGAAAAATAATGAGTTAACGATCAGTGCAGCAGAGATTAACGATTATCCTCGTTTTAAATACAGAGGAATGCACCTTGATGTTGGACGCCATATGTTCCCGCTAGCTTTTATCAAGAAGTACATCGACTTAATGTCTCAATATAAATTAAACAACTTTCACTGGCATTTAACCGAAGATCAGGGATGGAGAATCGAGATCAAGAAATACCCTAAACTAACAACAGTTGGTGCAACCAGAAATGGTACCATTATTGGCCACCACCCTGGAGTAGGCACAGATAACAAAGAGTACAAAGGATTTTATACTCAGCAAGAGGCTAAAGAGGTTGTTGCTTATGCAGCAGCAAGATTTATTAACGTAATTCCTGAGATTGAGCTTCCGGGCCATGCTTCAGCAGCAATTGCGGCTTATCCTGAATTAAGCTCTTTCCCTAACAGAGATACGTTTGTTGATGCAAAAACACCTTGGTCTGGTTCCAGAAAAGGAAAGCAAGTGCAACAACAATGGGGTGTATTTGATGATGTATTTGTTCCTAGCGACAATACTTTTAAATTTTTAGAGGATGTTTTGGACGAGGTAATCGCGATTTTCCCTTCTAAATATATTCATATCGGTGGCGATGAGAGCCCTAAAGAATACTGGAAAGAAAGTGAGTTTTGCCAGAACTTAATTAAAAAACTTGGACTAAAAGATGAACATGAGTTACAAAGCTATTTTATCCAGAGAATAGAAAAACACATCAATGCAAAAGGCCGTTCTATTATTGGGTGGGATGAGATTCTTGAAGGTGGTTTAGCGCCTAACGCTACCGTAATGTCGTGGAGAGGTACAGAAGGTGGTATTGCTGCGGCAAAACAAAACCATGATGTGATCATGACCCCGGGTGGGCCAATTGGACTTTACTTTGATCATAAACAATCTAATTCTGTTGACGAACCAACAAATATTGGTGGTTTAGCACCGTATTCTTTAGCGTATGCTTACGATCCAATGCCAAAAGAATTAACTGCAGATCAGCAGAAACATATTGTTGGTGTACAGGCTAACCTGTGGACTGAGTATATTCAAACTCCTGAAAAAGTGGAGTATATGATTTTACCGAGAATGTTCTCATTAGCAGAGATTGCATGGAGCAAGCTTGATCGTAAGGACTTTAAAAACTTCTCTGAAGAACGTATTCCTGTGCATTTGGCCAGATTAGATAAAACCAATACCAACTACTGGGTTCCAACTCCGCTTGGTTTAACAACCGAGAAGGTAGTGAATGGTGAAGAGTTTAGTCTTGATTTGAAAGCACCAATACCAGGTTCAAAAGTATTTTATACTTTAGATCTTACACGTCCGTCTGAAACTGCTACCTTAGTTAACAGCCCTGTTAAAGTGATTGTTCCTAAAGGAGAAAAACGTGTTTTAAAAACCATTGTAATTACTCCAAGTGGTAAACGCAGCGTTGTTACAGAAACAATTTTGAACAATGGTGCTTCGGATGTAAAAACTAAATAGTAGTTTGCATTGTATAAATTGTATTTACATTAAAAAGTAAATGATGAAATTGATGAAATACTTAATAAAGCAGCCTCTTCTATTTGCGGGGCTGCTTTTATTGGCTTCTTGCAGCGACTCTTCTAAGAAAGATGAAGCTGTAAAACAGAGTGAACCTGTTGTTGCTAAGCAAAAAGGTCAGTTTGTTTTTTACAAGGATATAGCAATAAGACCAGGTATCAATTTTGAAGTAGTAAGCTGGGGTAAGGGGGTTGATAGTGTAGGTGGTTATCTGATACTGATGTCCGATTCGCTTAAAAGCAATTACAAATCGTTTTCTAATGAACGTAGTGGCATTATAACTGATGCATGGAATATGGATCTGGATAACGATGGTAATCCGGAAATTTACATCGAGCTGTTAAGCAAGAAGAATGTTCTGGATCTTAATGTTTTCGAATATTCGGATGGCAATTTTAACAAGATTACTTTCCCTGCATTAAGCGATAGAGCTAAAAAGACCTACGCTGGTAACGATAAATTTGTTATCAAGAATGGCGACTTGTTCCGCACTTATCCTATCGTAAATTCAAAGGACACTACCGAAAAGGATGGTACTTTAAAAACATTACAATATAGACTTAGCGGGAATAGCTTCTCTATATCCGAAATAGAGAGTGAATAGGCTTATATCAGCTTATTGGTTCTTGCAACATTTATGGCGTCAGCTTTCGAGTTGACGTCTAATTTAATATAAATGTTCTTTACATGGGTTTTAACCGTCTCTACGTCTATAAACAATTGAGTGGCGATCTGGCCACGATCTTTTCCCTCTGCTATTAATTCCAGTATCTGTGTTTCTCTTTTGGTAAGCGGCGAATGCTGATTCTTTTGGAGAGACATAATTACTTTCTTTGAAACGTCGGGACTCATGGGCCCGCCGCCATGCATTACCTCTTTAATTGCGTCAATTATTTTTGATGAAGGCGTATTCTTGGTGAAGTAACCGGAAGCTCCATTTGCCAGTGCATCAAGTATTATTTTTTCGGTTTCATATACGGTAAGCATAATGATGTAAACATTAGGCAGCATCTTTTTTAGCTGTGGTAAAGCATCAATACCGCTTGTTCCTGGTAGCTGTATATCCAATATGATCACATCCGGATTGTCTTTTGCAATTTTAAGTTTTGCAACATCAAATGAAGGGTAAGCGTTTACCACAGTATAGGGAGAAGTATTGTCTATCAGGTAGTGGTATCCTTCTCTAATGGTTTTATCATCTTCAATAATTACAATTCTTGCGGCTTCCTGATTAGGCATCTTTAAAGTGTTTTAAGGTCGAAAAATTAACAAGTAACAATACACTGGTGCCATTGTCATTAGAAATGATCTTTAAATCGGCATTTATTCTTTTGGCCCTAACGTACATATTGTTCATGCCGTGTCCGTCTTTAGCATGTGCTACATCAAAGCCGATTCCATCATCCTGAAGGGTAATCAACAGCATGCCGTTGTTTAATTTGGCCTCAAAATTTATCACCTTAGCTTTGGCATGTTTCAGTGAGTTATGTATCGACTCCTTAAAAATCATCAATATGTTTCTGCTCATATCTAATGATAATTTAGTGTATTTATTATTGAGATCAATATCAAATTTAAAGAGAATAGGGGTTTCATTAACCATTTCCTGACCGAAATCTTTAATGTGGTTCAATACCTGGTCTAAGGAATCGTTTTTTGGATTTAAAGACCATAATATGTCTTTAGTTCCATTGTACAGTTCATCAACATTGCAGCGGATCTTTTTTAAGATATTTCTTTTTTCGGTATCATCTTTATCGATCATACTACCCAATACTTCCGAAAGAACTGTTATTCTGGTTAACTTGTTGCCCAGGTCATCGTGAAAATCTTCAGCAGTTTGTTTTCTGATCTTAAATTGTTCCTCCAGCTTTATTTTTAGTCTTAACTTGCGCCTACGCTCATTCAGCATTAAGATAATGTATACTATAAATAATATCAGCAGGATAATAAGTATCACAATAAAGAACTTAAAGAGAGGTGTTTGATAGTATGCAGGCAGTATTTCAAATGCAACTGAGGCTGTATTAACTGAAAAAAGCCCGTCTTTGGTAATCACTTTTACTTCAAAAGTGTATTTTCCGGGAGGGATAGCAGTGAAATTCATTGACGAATTACTGCTTGGCTGACTGAATTTATTATCTAATCCTATAAGTCGATATCTGTACATTACAGCGTCAGGATTTTTCAGATAAATTCCAGTATAACTTATATTGATGCGATTGTGGTTATATGGTAGTGTAAGCACACCATTAACATATTCAGGCTTGTAGTTTGGCGTTACGTTTACTGAATTGATGTAGATGTATGGGTTTACTTTTTTTTCTGAACTATGATTTATTCCATAAACAATAACCCCTTTAGTTGTACCAATCCATACATTGTTGTCGTGTTGGAGGATGGCATTCTGATTGCATTCCACCAGTAGTTCATCCTCACTTTGTGGCGGTATAATTGTAAAGTTCTTGGGGTCAATCCTATCAATGCCTCTACCGGTTCCAACCCATATTGTTCCCTTTTTATCTTCTAACAAGCTATAGATATGATCAGAGGCGATGCCAGATTTTGTATTTAAAAATTTTGTTGACCCGGTTTTAATATTCCAGATCACCAAGCCATAATCTGCGGTTCCAAAAAGTACATAATCCTTATGTTTAAGCATGCAGAGTATGTTTGAGCCAGATAGACCCTTAATCTTTAACGGAGTAATTGTTTTCTTATTTACAATTAACCATGCTCCATCCTGGGTGCCTAAAATTACTGAATCGCGGCCCAGTTCCATTAATCCACCACCAAACTGTTGGGTAATTCCGGTAAGTTTTCTGGTGTTCACATCAAAGGTTAAGCATCCGTGATTAGTTGATAGCCATATGGTACCACCACTATCCTCTATCATTGCATTGTAGGCTATATGCTCGTTTTCCGTATCCATACGCTCCAGGCGCTGCCCGTTATGCCTCCAGAGGCCACCACCGGGAGTGCCTACCCAAAGATTGTTCTTACGGTCGTTATATAAGAAATTAATGCGGTAGGAATCCGGATTTTGAGAGGGTATTTTAACGTTTGTTATCTTTTGATTCTGTTTGTATTCATACAAGCCACCATATGAGCCCAGCCATATTGATCCTGGAGTAGGACCATTGGCAATTGCCATTACAATTCGGCTCTCTATTCCTTGTGTTTCGTCAAATGTTACATAGCTGTTATTGGTAAACCTGAATAGGCCTGAGCCATCTGTGCCAAGCCAGATGTTATTCTCTATGTCTTTAAATATCTCATTAACAACATTATCTGTAAAACCATTTTTGGAATTGAAATGGATAACGCTGGCAGGGGTAATGTAATAGGCACCCTTGTTTGTGCCGATCCATATTGATCCTTTGGCATCCTGAGCTATGGCGTTGCATTTACTTGTAATTTCGTTATATGCTTTATTAATGGTGTTGTTCTGGGCAACATAGATTCCTTCGGGAGTTAAAAGCCATACTTTTCCTTTGTTAAACTTGTCTACTAAAATATTAGTAACTATTAGGGTTTTTATTTTTTCATCTAATGGCCATATTATCCATTTACCCTTTTCAAGATGGTATAAGCCTTTGCCATGAACAGCTATCCATATATTACCAGAAAAGTCTGTTTTAAGAGCAGTGACTATTTCTGTGGTATCATTTGAAATGGTTATTAGTTCATCTTTGCTGGCGTTGTATAAGCGTTTGGCTTTTATGCAATAGGTAGTCCCACCTTTATCTGTAGCTAGTGCAGCAACCCATTTTTTTGTATCAGCGGAATTGCTGAAATTCTTACCATCGTATTTTGATAAACCTTTGGCAGATCCTATCCATATTTCATCCTTTTTCCCTGCTGCAAGTGCAAGGATGAAGTTACTGCTTAAACCACGTGTTTTAGTGTAATCGGTAAACTGTTTGCCGTTAAAACAGCTGAGCCCTCCAAGGGTCGAAATCCACAAGCGACGCTTGTTGTCCTGCGTAATAGCAGTTACCTGCGATTGCGTTAGACCATCCTCTATGTCATATTGTTCAAAGTTATACCGCTGGGAAAAACCATCGAGACAATAGCTGAAAAGGATGAGAAAAAGTAACAATATCTTTTTGCCCACTTGATACGGAAATACAAGGTTAATCCGATTGTAAATATATTTATCAATATACAATTAAAAAATCACCCCTGAAGGGGTATTTTTTTCATTTACCTCAAAATACCCCTTCAGGGGTGAAAAGAAACACGATATCCGGGATTAATTTTGACTAGAAACTTTGACCATAGAAGTTGACTGATTTGAGGTATAAACGCTAATTTAATTGTGATGAGTAGTAACAGAATACTTGTTGGTAATAATGAAATTATAAGCCAAAGTTCTTGTAACACCAGTTTCACTGGCTTAACAGGGAAGTATTCCATCCATATGGTATTTAATGGCGTTGCTGACATTAAGTTGGGTAAAAGGGAGCTGCGCTTGCATCCGGAGAATTTTATATTTTTAAATAACCATACAAATTATTCTGGCAGAATCGACTCGGCAACACAGGTAAATGCACTATCTGTTTTCTTTGATCCCCGTTTTGTTCAGGATTTCGAATATTCGAGAAAAAGTGAAGCAGTTTTACTGGATAACCCATTTGATTATAAATATGAGAATCCGGTTTTTGTAGAATCTATTTATCCTTTACAGGGTGCATTAAAAGACAACCTGCTAAATCTGGGAGCACTTCTCAATAGGAATACAGCTAATCAACTGCTCTTGAATGATTGCTTACACAATTGTTTGTTAAATTATTACAGCATATACAACACTGAAGTTGTAAACAGGACTGCATCATTAAAGTTCCTAAGTCATGTTACCAAATCCGAAATATTAAGACGCCTGTCTATGGCTAAGGATTATATCATTAGCAATTACAATAAGAACATCCGTCTGGACGATATTGCACAAATGGCTTGTTTGTCGATAAACCATTTACTCAGAACCTTTAAACAAGCTTATCAGCAGTCGCCGCACCAGTTTTTAACAACATTCAGACTTCAGCAAGCCAAGTACTACTTAAGAAATACAGACTATCCGGTTAGTGAGATTGTAGATATGGTGGGTTTTGAATGCCCAAGTTCTTTTATCAGGTTATTTAGAAGTTCATTTAACGTTACTCCCGGCCAGTACAGATAATCTGTACTGTATACGATGCTTTTAGAGTACACGATATGTGTTTAGTTTAAAAAAATTAAAAAAATGGTTATGAAAAGAAAAATCCTATTGTGTATGGTGATACTGGGTATCTCCTTCACTGTTGCATCCGCCGACACTGATAAACCAGCGGCAAGTGTAAATTTAAAATCTAGCTCTGTAATAGAAGCTTACATTGACGCGAATGTTCACTGTAATGCGGCATTACTTAACCAGGTGATGGGTAACGAGGCTGTGCTAAAAATAACCAGGCAAGGTAAAATTGTAGAACAAAACAAAAGGGATCTGGTAGATTTTTATAAAAAAAGAGGCGACATTACATTAAACTGTACCTCGAATTTCGAGATCTTATCTACTAGTGATTGTGTAGTGATGGTAAGGGTAGATTTTAAATATCCGTTGTTTACCCAAGAGAACTATGTAACTGTTGTAAAAGACCAAAACGGGATTTGGAAAATAAGCCAGATCCACAGATTTAATGGTTAAAAAAGAATTGGTGAGTTTCGCTTATTCATAATTAAGCCCTAAACCTATATTTGAATCAGGAAGCCCAGCAATAAGTTTGGATAGATTTAAATTTGGGTTAGTTAATAATAGAAGTCATCCGATAGGTAGGATGACTTTTTTTTATGGCTGCTCTTTGAACTGGGCGCTGATACGTTCAAACTTCTCTATTAAAAGATCTAAGCGCTCTTTCTCTCGTTTTAAATAAGCTTTGCGCAAAAAGGTTGCACATAATGCCATCCAGAAAACGGAGAAGGAGGTTATTCCGATCTGAAACCATAATTCCAGATTGTCGAGCATTTCGTAGAAATAAAGAACAAAGCCAAGGCATATTGCTGCAGCATAAAACCAATATAGCTTGTTGTATATGGAGAATTTATTTAACTGGTAGATCTTTAATTGCGATAAAAACTCATTGGGATGCTGTGTAAAGTCAGTCCTCGATATTATTTTGTAATCCTTATATAGAATAAAGGTTGATACAGCTATTGCTATGATAATTATGCCCAAACCGGCAGGTGTTGTCCAGGATGTGAATGGATAAAATATCAAAAGTGCAACAAGGGATGCAAAAGAAATCAACATTCCGGCGATGTTCAGTAGAGATCTTGTTTTGATGCCTGATACTTCTTTTTTTGCCTGCGAAAGCATTTCATCAGAAGAGATTTTTACCTCAACTGAATGTGATTGCCAAAGCGATTGTATATGATCAAATTCTTGCATGTTGATTGTATAGTTCTGTAAGTTTTTGTTTAATGCGATGAATTTTTACTCTCAGATTCCCTTCACTGATGCCAGATATATCGGCTATTTCATTGTAGGGTAGTTCATCGAGTACCATTGTAATTATGAGGCGATCGTTTTCTTCTAATTTTGATATTGACTTATATAATAGTGCAACCTGTTCGTTCTTTTCTGACAATTCTTCTGGCCTGTTTTCAATAATATTGTCTGTTAGCTCATCTTTTGCCTGCCTTTTTTCTGACCTTAAATAGGTTAAGCAAGTGTTGACTGCAATACGGTAGATCCATGTCGAAATCAAAGATTTATTACGGAACTTATCCAAATTCTGCCAAACTTTTAAGAATGTTTCCTGAAGCAGATCATTTGCCGAGTCCTCGTCGCCAGTATAACCATAACATAAATGGAATATTTTCTTGGAATTTGTGTCGAAAATTTGTTTAAATAACTGATCCTTTTGTTCCATTAATTAACGGCTGATGGTAGTTTGATCGTTGTAATCTTTAATTGTTACAAGCGGTTGCAGCATCAAAAATAATAAATGTTTGCGGGCTTACCACAATTAATTACTTTTGTTGCCACTAAAAACTAATTTATGAAGCAAAACCGTATCGGGCTAATTACATTGATATTTATTACAATTGCAACTTTGCTCGGAGTTTTGAAAGATTTTGACATTGTTGCCATTCCAGATAATCTGATGATGGCAATTCGTTGGATTCTTGCAGCGGAGTTGTTTATTTATGCCCTTATTAAAAAGAATCTAACTACCTGGATATTGGTCTGTATGATTTTTGGGGTTTTTATTGGAATAGATTATCCACATGTAGCTATAGCACTGCAGCCACTGAGTAAAGGTTTTATTAAACTGGTAAAAACTATAGTTGGCCCAATATTATTTGCAACCCTTGTTTATGGTATCGCTGGTCATTCTGATCTGAAACAAGTAGGCAGGATGGCCTGGAAATCTATGTTGTACTTCTATTGTGCTACCACATTGGCATTATTTATTGGATTGGCGGCAATCAATATTTCTCAAGCGGGAGTAGGGGTTAATATTGAAAATATGCCCCATAATGAATTGCCAAAACCGGTAAAGGATTTGACTGATGAGAGCATTCTGCAAAGTTTACCGCACAGTATACATTGGTTGTATAAAACACTAGCCTTTTTTAGAAACGTTTTCCCTGAGAATATAGCGAAATCTATCTATGATGCCCAGATTTTGCAGATTGTGATCTTTTCAGTGATCTTTGGTATTGGTCTGGCGATGGTAGATGAAAAGAAAAGGAAGCCTATGGTTGATTTTTGTGAAAGCTTATCTGAAACCATGTTTAAGTTCACAAATGTGATCATGTATTTTGCTCCAATTGGAGTAGGGGCGGCTATGGCCTACACTGTTGGGCATATGGGGGTCGATATCCTAAAGCATTTGTTTATGTTGGTGGCAACCCTATATGTTGCATTGCTGGCTTTTATCCTTATTGTATTGCTGCCTGTGGCTTTATATATCAAGTTGCCTATTAGGAAGTTTATTAGCGCGATAAAAGAACCAGTATCAATTGCTTTTGCAACAACCAGTTCTGATGCGGCATTGCCTAAAGCAATGAGTGCAATGGAAAAATTTGGGGTTCCGCGTAAAATTGTATCATTTGTAATTCCGACCGGTTATAGTTTTAATTTAGATGGAACAACATTATATCTCTCATTAGCGGCTATTTTTGTGGCCCAGGCTGCGGGAATGCACCTGTCGTTTGGCGATCAGTTATTGATTGTTTTTACGCTTATGATTACAAGTAAAGGGGTGGCTGCAATACCAAGGGCATCTCTAATTATATTGATAGCTACTGCAGATCAGTTTGGTCTTCCAACCTTTATTATTGCTGCAATTTTAGGAGTTGATGAATTGATGGATATGGGCAGAACATCATTAAACGTAATAGGAAACTGTTTAGCAACAGTTGTAATCGCAAAATGGGAGGGTGAATATAATCCTGACTATGAGGCACCAATAGAAGCATAATTTATGACTAACAAAGGAAAAAAGATTTTTTTAGCACTAAGTATTGTAGTGCCGTTTTTGATTTATTGCATTGTATATTATACCCCAATGATAAAGAATGCACCTTTCAGATCAGCAGACTTTGTTTCATTTGAATACAAATGGGGGGTAGGGAAAACCCTTGCCAATAGTTATAATTCTGCTACCGGCGATTATCAGTACCTTGATGATAAAGACTCGCTGGTTAAGACTCATGTAAAGCTTAGAAAAAATGACATGATCTATTTACACAGCAAAGCAAATGAATTAGGTTTGTGGAACTTTCCAAGTGTAATTGCAAATAATGGATCTGATTTAAATTCGCCTAAGATACTGCGTTATGAGATTCAGTTTAATTACAAGACAAAGTCAAAAAAAGTGATTTATTTAACTGATTACAATGAAATACCTAAACTGAGAGATGTTGCAGCTCAAATGCAAAAGCTTATCGGACAAAGCATAAATGACGCTGAAGAACGTTACGGGAATAAAAAGTAATTCTGTTGTGGATTTAGAAAAATTAATTCTATATTTGCACCTCGATAAAAATAAACAATTTAAAATAATAAATATTTAACAATGTACGCAATAGTAAATATAGCAGGACAGCAATTCAAAGTTGCAAAAGACCAGCACCTTTTTGTACACCGTTTACAAGGAGATGAAGGCGCTAGTATTGAATTTGACAATGTATTGTTGGTTGAAGATGGTGGTAAAATCTCTGTAGGAGCCCCTACATTGAAAGGTGCTTCAGTTTCAGCTAAAATCGTGTCTCATTTAAAAGGTGATAAAGTAATCGTTTTCAAAAAGAAACGTAGAAAAGGTTACAAAAAGAAAAACGGTCACCGTCAGTATTTCACCAAAATCCAGATTTCTGGTATCAGTTTATAATCAGTTGTTAAACAAAGATTACCAGGTTAATCAGGTAATTAATAAAATATAAAACAAGATGGCACATAAAAAAGGAGCCGGTAGTTCGAGAAACGGACGCGAGTCGCATAGCAAACGTTTAGGTATCAAAATATTTGGTGGTCAGGAAGCTATCGCTGGAAACATTTTAGTACGTCAGCGTGGTACAAAACATCATCCAGATAAAGGAGTAGGTATTGGTAAAGACCATACTTTATTCGCTTTGGTTGATGGTACTGTAATCTTCAAAAAGAAACAAGATAACAAATCATACGTTTCTGTATTACCTACAGTAGCTAAAGAAGTTGTAGAAAAAGCACCTGTTGTTAAAAAAGCACCTGCTAAGAAAGCTGCTGCTCCTGCAAAGGAAGTTGCTGCTGAAAAAGCACCTGCAAAAAAAGCACCTGCTAAAAAAGCTGTTAAAGCTGAAGCAGAAACTAAAGCAGAATCTGCAGAATAGTAAGATATTTACTTTACAAAAAAAGGGTTTCAGCATACACTGAAACCCTTTTTTTGTAAAGTAATATTTTTGTTCATATTTCTGTATGTCTGTTCGATTGGCTGCCTTTGAATTTTCCGGTTTTAATTTCAATGAGCTCCTGTTCAAAGCTCTCTATTGCCTTTTTAATGCCCACCAAAGATTTTTCGAGATTATTGATTAGAGACTGGGTTTTATTCATTGATTCCTGACCATCTGAATCTGGCACCTTACCATGTAAAATCCATTCATAACTTTTGCTATAATATCTGGCGATTAGGTGTAGTGTATCAAAAGAAGGAAACTGATTCCCTAATTCTATTTGGGAATAATTACTTCTGGATATATTCAATATGTTAGCTATGGCCGCTTGTGATAAATTGTGGTCCAATCGCAAGTTTTTAATCCTTTCTCCGATGCTTACTTTTGACAGTATTTCTTGCATAACTGATTTATATTGTGTTGATTTGTATATGGTCAAATCTGAAACCTATTACCAGATTGCAAATTCTAAACCATAAATAAATTGTGCTAATTATTAAGGTAGAATCGCACCATAGGCATTACGAGTATTAAGCAAAGGCTTATGAAATAATTAAAAAATCCGTTAAAAAAATGAGACGTGGGCAATATAATAGTTTAGATAAGATTAACAATGCTGATTAGTAGTGTGTGGGAGCATTCATCTTGTTCATTTTTTCTGATTGACAGAAAATTTGAATTATTATTTTTCAAAATCGTTCCTGAAAATAATTTACGGGAATTTATTACTGGTTCACCTAAAATTGGGGACAATGTTGAGGAAATAATTACGCAAATTTATAAATATAAATTCCTAAAACTACTTGAAAAAAGTTTTAACGATAAATGTTTCAGTATAGAGGTAAGAATTCCTTCGGCATACGAGGGGATAGACTCATCTTTTCAGATCGTGTTTACTCCTTTAATGAAAGATAAGACTAAGTGCGTTGTTTGCACCGTTATCAAGAATCACGAACGCCTGGATCATTTAAGGAAACTAAATGATTATTCTCATCTTACTTCTCATCAACTAAGATCACTCACGGCTAATGTATCGAGTCTGTTTAACGTTGCAAGTTATAGCCGATTGGGAGGTTATGATATTTCAAAAATAAATCAGTTACTAAGCGATGTTAATCATCAGGCAAAAAAGCTGGATAGTGTAATTAGGGAACTTTGTATTTCCCTTGGCAGGCCCGGAACTGATAATCTACAAGAAAATGATGCCTTAGAACCGGAGAAAAAACATGTGGTACTTGTTGACGACGACCTAATGACCATTAAAGTGCATCAGGCTTTGATAAGAAGTCAACATAGAGAAAAGCAGGTTGTTTTGTTCAATAATTCTGAGAATGCACTTGATTACATCAAACAGAATAAACCCGATCTTATCCTTTTAGACTTACATATGCCTAATATTGATGGTCTCAGATTTCTGAAGATGTTAGAAGAAAGCAAGATTTCTATTGATGTTGTTATTGTTTCATCATCGGTTGATCCAATGGATAGAACACTTGCAAAATCATTTCCCTTTGTGAAAGATTTTATTGCTAAACCACTTACCGATGAAAAAGTAAGATCAATATTTGATCATTAATGTTCTCTGCTCATTAGCTCCTCAGCTAATTTAATAATTTCAGATTTCCTTGATTCAGCAATCGTGATCATGTTTAAGGCCGTAAATGCTTTGTCAAGATAACTTTTCATTTCCTGAGTGGCCAATTCTCTAATCTTATAGCTATGATATAAATCGGTAATATGTTTGATTTTATCTTCTATGTTCTTGTTGATAAACTGATCGGTAAGTTTAGCTTGATCCTCTTTGCTTACCAATTCCTGTAGTTTTAGTAGTAGAAAAGTTTTTTTGTTTGCTATAATGTCACCGGCTATTTGTTTTCCAAATTTCTCCGGGTCGCCAAACACATCCAGAATATCGTCTTGCAGTTGAAAAGCAATACCCAGATTTTCTCCAAACACATAAATAAGCTCAGCCTCTTCAGGTTTTGCTTTTGCAACAATTGCACCCAGTTTCATTGCGCCCCCTAATAAAACAGCTGTTTTAAGGCGTATCATATCTATATATTCTGGAATGCTTACGTCGCTACGGTTTTCAAATTCCATATCCAGTTGCTGACCCTCGCAAACGCCCTGCGCAGTAGTATTAAAAGTGTCAAGAGCAGGCTTTAAAATGCTTACATCAACATTTGTAATGTGTTTGTTTGCTTCAACCATCATCACGTCACCACTTAGTATAGCAGTATTTGTACCCCACTTTTCATGTACGGTTTGCTTGCCTCTTCTAAGAGGGGCATTGTCCATAATGTCATCATGGATAAGTGTAAAGTTGTGGAATGTTTCAATAGCCATTGCCGCGGGCAAAGCTTTAAAAATATCGCCACTAAATAAATCTACTGCCATTAATAGCATAGTAGGCCTTACTCTTTTGCCACCTAAGCTCATAATATAGCTTATGGGCTCATATAAGTTGCCAGGATATGTTGGGTATTGGATTTCGCTTATTGCTTGTTCTACGTGCTTTAATAATTCTGAAGGAGAATGCATTCTTTTTATTGTTGTTATCTAATCCTGTACTAAAATGAAATCTATTTGACGTTTAGCCAGATCTACTTTCTTTACTTTTACCTTTACCTCGTCGCCCAATTGGTATTTTTTCTTTTTACGTTGCCCCACTATGCAGTAGTTTTTTTCATCCAGCACATAGAAATCATCAGATATATCACGGAGTCTTATCATACCCTCGCATTTATTTTCAATGATCTCAACATACATTCCCCATTCCGTAACTCCGGATATGATGCCAAGGAAAGTATTTCCTATGTTTTCTTCAAGATATTCGGCCTGCTTATATTTAATAGAAGCACGTTCTGCATCTGCAGCGCGTTTTTCCATTGTTGAGGAATGAGAAGATGCTATTTCATATTCTTCTTCATTTGCAGACTTTTCATTGTTTAAGTAGGCAGCCAGAAGCCTGTGTACCATAACATCAGGATATCGTCTGATAGGAGAGGTGAAATGGGTATAGTGGTCAAAGGCCAATCCGTAATGACTTGTCTTTTTTGTGGTATAAACAGCTTTTGCCATAGAGCGGATGGCAAGTTGTGTTAATACGTTCTGTTCCTTTTTCCCTTCAACATCTTCCATCAGATAGTTCAGAGATTTTGCGATCTCCTTATCCGATTTCATATTGATCTTATAACCAAAACGGGCTGCAAAAAGCGCAAAATTACCTAGGTTTTCGAGGTTAGGGGAGTCGTGAGAACGATATACAAAAGTATATTTCTGTTTTCCTTTTCCTTTTTTGGCAATGAACTCAGCTACTTTTTTGTTGGCAAGCAACATAAAGTCTTCTATAAGCTTATGGGCATCTTTACGTTCTTTAACATACACGCCAATTGGTTTACCTGTTTCGTCAAGTTTAAATTTAACCTCAGTACTTTCAAAACTGATGGCTCCATTTTTAAACTTCCTGTCGCGAAGTATATAAGCCAGCTCATTAAGTTTCAGGATTTCATCAGCGTAATCTCCTTCTTTATTTTCAATAACTTCCTGGGCCTCTTCATAACTAAAGCGTCTGTTCGAGTGGATAACCGTACGGCCAAACCATTCTGTGATGATATTTGCTTTATCATCAAGTTCAAACACAGCTGCAAAGCACAGTTTGTCTTCATTTGGGCGTAAGGAACATACGCCATTACTTAAGCGTTCTGGAAGCATAGGAATCACACGATCTACCAGGTAAACTGAGGTAGCTCTTGAATAAGCTTCTTTATCGAGATGGCTATTAGGGATAACATAATGAGACACATCAGCAATGTGTACACCTATCTCATAATTTCCATTCGGTAATGTTTTAAAAGATATGGCATCATCAAAATCCTTGGCATCGGCCGGGTCAATGGTAAATGTAACCGTTTCCCTAAAGTCCTTGCGCCCTTTTAAATCAGCAGCAGTAATTTCTTCAGGTATCGCATTTGCTTCATTTTCAACCTCAGGCGGAAATACCAAAGGAAATCCAAACTGAGCCAGGATGGCATTCATTTCAGTGTTATTCTCGCCTTGCTCGCCAAGTATAGTGGTTATTTTTCCGATTGGATTCTTTGCGCCTTCCGGCCAATCCGTAATGCTTACCTGTACTTTTTGTCCATTCTTAGCGCCGTTAAGGTCGCTTAAAGGAACAAATATATCATGCAACATTTTACGATCGTCGATATTTACAAAAGCAAAACGATCAGAGATTTTTATCACTCCAATGAAATCTGTTTTTGCACGGTTAATGATCTCAACTACTTCGCCTTCATTTTTACGGCCACTTTTTTTGGCGTAGATGTAAACTTTTACGGTATCACCATTTAGTGCATTATGAAGTTTGCGTGCCGATACAAAAATGTCTTTTTCAAACTCATCTTCAGGGACTACAAATGCTGATCCATCTGCGGTCATGTCTACTTTACCGATAACAAAAGTTTTCAAATCCTTTAAGCGGAATTTTCCCTTTTCTGGTTCTAAAAAAACACCCTTTCTAGACTGCTCTTTAAGTACCTCAAGAATTGTTTCTCTAGCTTCCGGATCTGTTATATTTAATTTAGCTGAAACCTGTTTGTAGTTCAGTGCTTCATTACTGTTTTTTTCCAATACATCACTAATCAATTGTATTAAAACAAGTTCTAAGTGCGATGTTTTCTTTTTTGCCATAATAAAAATATGAATCACCCGAAGGTAACAATTTGAAGCGATAGATTGTTGTATTTTGTACCTTTGCTTAGGCAGAGTAGTGTCAAACTTATTCTTATTTATAGTATAAAATGATAGAAGACAGAGAAAGAAAAACCGGAAAGGAATTGCTGATGATCCTGATAAAGGCATTGATTTATTCGCTGTTGGTTTATTTTTACATCAACAAGCCGCAAATTTATGTTGACTATCCACGGTTAGCAAGAATCACAAGTGGCTTTATGATCTTTCTGGGGCCAAGTTTGGCAATTTCTATCATCAGATGGGTGGTTATTTATTGGTACATCAAAAAACATAAATTTAAGAGCAATATTAAAGATAATTTCATTCTAGGTATTAACCGGATTGAGTCGATATTAAACACTGTATTTTTTATGCTGGCATTAACCTCATTCTGGGATGTAAAATTACAGGATTTGGTATTTAGTATTTCCATTGTAGCAGCGGCTTTGGCAGTTACATTCAAAGACTACGTTGCCAATATGATCAATGGTTTAATTATCATGTTTTCCGACAGACTTTCATTGGGCGATCACATCAAGATAGGCGATCATGAGGGCAAGATATTAGACATCACCCTGATTAATATGATCTTGCAAAACGAAGATAGCGACATGGTGATTATTCCTAATTCATTAGCTTTTAGCTCTGTTATTGTAAACCAGTCTAAGCAAAATACCAAGAAGCTAAGTATCGAATTTGATATGTCACTTACTAATGGTTATACCCCTGAATTTATAGAAAACCAATTAAATAAGGTTATTGAAAATTATGCCGACAATGTAATGCCGGGCGGCCTTACTGTTAAAACCATAGCCATCAATAAAGACGTGGTTATCTTTAAGGCAATGATTTTATTGAAA
>NZ_CAMLHF010000057.1 GCF_946479715.1 uncultured Pedobacter sp.
ACACAATTGATAATCTTTGCACTCATTAGAACGGGGATTGTTAATGTTAGCGCCTGAGTAGGTACATCGTCTAGACTAGCAAAACAACCATCATTAACCTGCTGCTGCCTGCAAGGCAAATCTAATGTAACCACCTTTACGATTTCAGGATCACTAAAATTGGCAACGGGTGGATCATTAAAAGCAAGATGCCCGTTTTCACCTATCCCCATACAAACGATATCAATCGGATGATTTTCAAGTAATGTTGAATAGCGTTTACATTCTGATTCGATGTCATCAACATTTCCATTCAAGTAGTTAACAGACCTAAAATTGAACTTATCAAATAGGCGCTCTTTTAAAAAATTGCCAAATCTTTGGGTTGCATTTTCATCCAAATTGATATACTCATCCATATGAAAAGCATTTACGTACTCCCATTTAATACCCTCGTAAAAAAGTGCACTCAAAAATTCGTTTTGTGAAGGAGCTGCTGCAAATACGATATTAACGGAATCTTTATTTTTCAAAACAGCATCAATTTCGATGGCGAGCCGACTCGCTGCCGCAGCACCCATTAATTTTCTTGACTTGTAAACCCGAACCTCAGGCTTGCTTAAATCTTTTTCTAACAACACCAGATATAAATTAAATTGATTTTATATATATACTTTTCCCAGACACTATGGTTTGCATAATGTTTACATTATCATCGAAGATGACGATATCAGCGTCCTTACCTGCCACCAGTGATCCTTTTCGATCTCCTATGCCGATTATATTTGCCGGACTAAGGGAAGCCATTTTAACAGCATCTTCCAGGGTAGCATCAGCCATTTTCACCATATTTCTAACCAGCGTATCCATTGTAGCAACACTACCCGCAAAGGCAGTTCTGTCTTTTAGTTTAGCTACGTTATCTTCAACAATAACCTCCAGGCCATCAAGCCGACTACCAAGAATACTTGGCCCTGGCGGCATACCTGCAGCACGCATCGCATCAGTAACCAGTGCAATTCGATCTGCGCCTTTAATTTTTAGGACAAGCTTAAGTAACGGCGGAGGAAGGTGAATGCCATCAGCAATGATTTCTACAGTCATTGCATCAAGTAAATAGGCGCTTTCTATCACTCCTGCATAACGGTATGCATTTCGCCTCGAAACACCCGACATACACGAGTAAAAATGTGTAGCATGAGTAAAACCTTTTTCAAATGCCGGCAATACCTCTTCGTATATCGCATTGGTATGTGCTATGGATGGCAAAATACCTTTTTCGGTCAGGTATTGAGCAAATTCTAAGGCTCCCTTAAGCTCCGGTGCAGCACTCCAGCGTTTAATAGCCTTAGAACTGGCAATAATCTCCTGATATTCTGCCGGATCCGGCGCCCTGATATATCTTGGATCTTGTGCCCCTCTTTGCTCCATAGAGAAATATGGTCCTTCAATATGTATCCCTATAAACTGTGCGCCTTTAACATTTCTGACATCGGCAGTTTCATAAACGCTTAAAGTATCAAGCAAATCCTGATGCTCACTACTTAATGTTGTAGGCATGAGCGCTGTTGTACCATGTTTAGCGTGTAATTCTGCAATTGCCAGAAAGCCGTCGGGCTCGTTATCCATAAAATCGTGGCCGCCACCACCATGAACGTGTAAATCAATAAATCCAGGTGCAATATAATTACCCCTTGCATTTATTTCTAATGCCCCTTCTACATGAATATCCGAGGTGCTTACTTCAAGAATCTTTCCCCTTTCGATAATGATACACCCCCCCTTAATTATACGATGGGGAGTAATTATTTTACCATTATATATCTTAATCTTTTCCATTTTCTTTAGTGTTATTTAAGCCTCTTCAGCCTATCAAGCAATACCTTGATTTTCGCATTTCTAAGCTCATTTTCCTGAGCAATTTCAGAAGGGTACATGATCTCTGAATTGAGTTCTATAAACTTCTTATCCAGTTCTTTAGCAGGTAGCGTTTCAAGCTCAGGAATTAGTGCCTTAAGTTTTTCGGCAGTCATTTCCGGAGCATTTGCCCGCGATTCTATTGACTGATAAGTAAGATATTGTATACGGATGGCTGCCATTAAGCGGTAATGTTCAAACTCTCTCGCATTTTTAATGGGCTTAAGCTTAACGAGTATAGCAGATGCTTTTTTGGTACTATCTAACATTTGATCAATACTTAAATCAGTATTCATGGGTTTCCCTTGTGTAATCTCGAAAGGAACAGTTGAAATCGCTTTCCAAAACACCCTGGCACTATTTTCATCAAAACCATATTGCGACTTGGCATAACCATAAATGAAGTTTTCTGTGTTAAGTGGTTTTCCTGACTTTATAGATTCAAGAAATGCTGCAATAAGCATATTAAATCCGCTGATAGGATAAACACGTCGGATTGCATAAAGATCTACGATATCCCTGGTGGTTTCAAAAACTGGAGAATACAAACCGGAGGTAGACCAGGAAGTCATAATGATACCTTTATAGCCTAGCTCTTTTGCCAATGGAACAAAATCGGAAATGTTTTTAAAGTGCTTTTCCCATTGGGTGAGAAAGTAATTATCGGGATGACTCCTTATTGACGGCGCTCCCCATATTTCAAAACCGCTATGCATCAGTTTTTCATGGTCACCAAACATATTGATGTCCCATCCATAATTCCAGTCGATAAAAATGGTTTCTTTTGGTAAGCCCTTTAATGCCTCCGGATATTTCAAGGCAATGTCTGCCCAAAGTACCGGTCTCTTACCCAATCCAACTACAACATCGCAAAGCATTTTGATATAATCGCCATATAGCCTTCCGATACCGACTGCTTTAATCTTCTTTTTAGATTCTTCTGAGTGTCCTAACAGATAAGTCTCATCACCACCAATATGGATATAAGGAGAATTATGTGTAGAAATCAAGTCCTGATAAAGCGTAGTAAAAAGCTTTTTAGCCTCAGCCTCGCGAATTGGATTAACCTGAGAGTAATCTTTCTGATCTTCTCTCAGGTCTTTGTATTTGGGATTTCTAAGAATGTATTCAACATGTCCAAAACTCTGTTGAAGTGGAATCACATCAAGTTTTATAGAACCACAGTAAGCAATGAATGCCTTTACTTCATCTCTTGTATAAGCAAAACGATTAGGAATCAAAGGTTCGTTCTGATAAGGATAAGTTGCCTCCCATTCCATAACCAGCGTATTAATACCACCCTTAACCAATTGCAGAGCAAGTTTTTTAAGAGTGGGCATAGGAATGGCCTGAATGCGCAGGTCGAGATGAAATCCCCTTACAGGAAATGGTGAAACCGGATTATTTAACTCTTTTTGAAATGCGTGTGCATAGCCAAAAAATGTAGTTAAAAGCATTACAAGAAATACTGTTCTTTTCATAATCTATTTAATTGCAATATCCAGGCCTATGTCTGATTTAAAATACCCTCCGTTATGGTCTCTTGCCTCAAAAATGATCTTATCCGTACTGCCCGATCCTCCGTATAGATATTTAATGGCTCCTTTTGCAATATCAGCCTGCGAAAAAGAGGCATTTGCAGCAAGTGGAATCCCATATTTAACCAAGAATCCTGCCGTAGGAACCTGTTTTACTGAGTAGGTAATGTTATTATCAGTTGTACCTTCCATTTTCAAATTAGCCAATGTTAACGGTGCAATCTGCTCAACCGCAGAAACATTAAGCACACTTACCTTGCCGAGTGTTAAAACTGTTTGCGGTGGAGAACTAATAGTAATATAAGAACTGTAAAGTCCATTAGAGAATTCTCTTGGGCGAACCTTAATAAAATTATCAACATTGTGTTTTAAGAACACGTTGATAAAGGTTTCATTATTTGCGTAAAGCTGACTAACGGCTGAGGTAACATCAAAAGAAACCCATCCAACAGTTTCTCCGGGAATAGGTAAGGTTGACATTGGAACAGAATTGTAAGCCGGTGCATTGTTCCAGGTGATTGTATTTTCCACCCAATCTTTATTTTCGCCTAAATGCGCAGAAAATGAGAATGTGGTTGCAGGTGTTAACCCTGTTGTATACACATATACATACATCCTTGCAGCTCCAATTTTGTCGCCAAAGCTTGGTTTTTCCAGTGGATACTGCATTACACCAATACGACCAACATTAGGATCTGCAGCACTTACCGCTTTTAAATCTATGGTTGCCACATCGTTGAAATTGGCATTTGAGTTACCTGGACCACCGCGAACGTAAACGTCTTTAGCCACATTAATTTTTTGTGTAATCACATTGCCCCCCTCGTCGGCCTCATCAGCTTTATCGTCTAACAACCTGTAGAAAGTAAACTGAGCAGTAACCTGGGCCACACCGTTGTTAAATTCCAGATCCTGCGACCGTACCAATGCCGCCGTTGAGCCTAAGGTTGAATTCTGATTAATTCTGAGCACATATTGATCGGATGCGCTTGATGTTCTGGAGTAGTAAATATAGTTTCCATTAATGGTTTCTATTTTTCTTGCCTCATCAATACTAAGATCAGTAGATTTTAATTTCCCTTTTATGATCAGATCGCCTAACAGATTTTTAAGGATAACCGGAGGTACCTCGTCAACACTGGTATATCCTACCGTTGCCAAAAGCTGTTTAACTGCAGGGTTGGTAAGGAATACCACGGTATAATCCTCGCTTTTACCCAGCATATCCATCAAGCCCGAACGTTTCACTGCCGAAGCAAAGAGATCAAGTTCGGTTAAATCTGAACTGTGGTCTGCAAGCAGAAACTGTTGTATGGTTTGCTCCTTAAGGTTAGCACCTGCCTCAGTTCCATCACTATCTTCATTTTTCAAAAGTTCGAATTTGCCACAACTAACAATTGTGAGCATACACATGCAGAGAAAAAGTACTTTTGGGTAAAGATTTAATTTTTTCATCTTTAAATATTTTTTATTGATAATATGAATTTTGATCCAACAGCGGGTTTAATCTGATTTCCGTAAGGCTTAATGGCCACAGGAAGTTTTCGGCCTGATTAAGGCCATTGATGGGCTGCATTACTTTAATTGCTTTACCTGTACGTACCAGATCAAACCATCTTTTGCCTTCGTAACAAAGTTCTCTGGCACGTTCATCAAGGATGAGGTCTTCTATTTGATCGGTAGTAAGTCCGCTGTAAGAATCTTCAGTATATGCCTGGGCCCCGGCTCTGGTTCTGATTTGATTTACCAGTAGCATTGCTCCGGGAATGTCGCCGGTTTTATTAAGTGCTTCAGCACGTAACAGTATGATATCGGCCAGGCGATAAACGATAATGTTCTTATCGTCCTGCGTACCACGAACGAATCCAGATTTCTCAAAGAATTTTACAATACCCGAATTGGTATCGAAATTAATCTTTGAACGCAAATCTGTTGAGCTGAATTTACTTGACAGGTAACCACTGGCTTTGAAGAAAGGTTGGAAACCAATATCGCCATATACTGTAATCAAAAATGATCGTGTGGCCCGCTCCGCAAAATTGTAATCGATTTCGAAAATTGATTCATTAGAAGCTCCTTTAGTAAACATCTGCGCATAAGCAGTATTGTCAATTAATGCAGGATTAACATTATAATCTACAGTTGACGAGGCACTATAAAGTGAAACAAGTGAATAGGTGGAGTTCGTCAGAATTTTCTGTGAGGCCACAAGTGCATTCTCATATTGATGGCGCCACATATAAAAATCGGTATACAAAGCATTAACTGCACCTAATGTAAACTGAGCCCGGGTAGCCGAAGCCGTTGTATAAGACGCAGGGATTGGTGCTAATGCTGCAGAATCAAGATCTGCCTGGATTTGGGCGTACACCGCAGCAGTATCTGAACGTGCAATGCTTACATTTTGTTTCGCATCTAAAAAGGGTTCAGTTACCAGGGGTAATTTACCCCAAATACGGGTCATGTAAAAATAACAGAAAGCGCGAATGGCAAAAGCCTGTCCTCTTACACTATTATATTCAGCACTTTTCCCTAAGTAAAGCCCTTTATCCTTCATTTCCGAAGTGTTCTTTAGGATTAAATTACTTTGATTAACCACCTGATAGAAACCGCTCCAGTTTGCAATAGGCAGACTTGAGTTTAGGTTGTTTGTTAACAAATTCAAAGTCTGTGAGCTCAATGCCAGTGGATTTATGACCACATTATCAGCCCTTCCTTCGCCGTATAAAACAGATTCCGGCGCCATTGCTCCTTGTAAAATGTTGTACGCACCATACAAAGCTGCCGTTGCCTGAGGTGTTTCGGTCCAGAAATTCGAACTGGAATAAGAAGTTGTTGGATCGATTTCTAAGGCCTTCTTACAGCTGGATAAGAAAACCAACGTGATCAGCATAAAGCTGTATATTTTATAATCTTTTCGTTTCATAGTATTAAAGACTAAAGTTCAATGACAAATTATATGTTCTGGTTCTTGGGAAAGATCCACGATCTACGCCAACGGCAAGTGCATTAGTTGATGAGCTGACTTCTGGATCATATCCTGTATAAGAACCAAAGGTTAGCAGGTTTACTACCGAGAATCCTACAGTAGCATTGTTTATTTTTAGCTTGTTCAATACTTTAGCCGGAATTCTATAATTGAGCGCAAGATTTTGAACTCTGATAAATGAACCATCTTCTACAAATCTGCTTGAGATTGCATTGTTTAACATCGGGTCGGTTTTAACCAATCTTGGAACATCTGTTACATCACCCGGTTTTCTCCATCTTCTAAGCTGATCGGTGGTGAAATTCTGATCATATGGTGTAGCGTCAAGGTTTCTTTTAACCTCATTAAATACATCATTACCAAAACTGTAGGTGATTAATGTAGAAAGCGTAAAATTTTTGTAACTGAATTCATTCTGAAAGCCTCCTGTAAAATCAGGATTTGGGTCACCAATTACCTGCAAATCAGAATCATTAATGATACCATCACCATTTATATCCTCCCATATCACATCTCCACCTTTATAGATCGATCCATTTGCAGATCCCTGACGATAAGGAACAACAGCTCCGGCTGCATCTCGCCGATAAACATTATCTGCGTCATAAGCGTACACGCCCAAAGCTTTAAGTCCGTAAAATACACCCGCAGTTTCGCCAACCCTTGCCATATTATAAATGTTTGGACGATAATCCTGATTGCCGGGAAGAGAAAGTACCTTATTTCTGTTTAGCGAGAAGGTGAATGTAGAATTCCATTTAAATTCCCGGTCTATGTTAACCGTTGAAAGTGTAAATTCAAGACCTTTGTTTTCTAAACTACCGAAGTTGGCAGGAACAGTGGCATAGCCTGTAGTGCCTGGAACAGCTACATCAAATAAAAGCCCGGTTGTCTTTTTCAGATAAGCATCTGCAGTAAAGCGAATTCTATCACGCAAAAATGAGAGGTCGAGACCAATGTTTGTTTGTTCTGTCGTTTCCCATTTTAACGAGGCATTTGGAACTCCATTAGAAACAATTGCTACATTACCTAAATAAGTACCGATAGTACTAAGTGATCCCTGCCACGCATAGTTACCGATAGACTGGTTACCCGTAACACCAAAACTTCCCCGGATCTTTGCATCTGAAATAAAACTGATTTTTTTAAACCAATCTTCTTCTGACAATCTCCAACCGGCCGAGAATGAGGGGAAATATCCAAATCTATTATCCGCTCCAAATCTTGAAGAACCATCAGCTCTCATTACCGCAGAGAAAAGATACTTGCCTTTGTAGTCATAATTTGCCCTGGCAAAATAAGAAAGCAGACTGTATTCTTCGATATTCTGATTATAAAGCGAAACAACAGATGTACCATTGATAGAGGTAATGGTTGCATCAATTAAGCCTCTACCAATCACATTGACGTTGTTGTCTGTAAATTTCTGGTACGACTGTCCAAGCAAAAAGGTAAGGTTATGATCATTAGCAAGGGTTGTTCTGTAGTTTAACGTATTCTCATTGATAAAAGAATAGTTTTTCCCTGTAGTAAGATAAGATGAGCTGACCTGACCCTGTGGTAAGAGTGTTTGAGGAGTGAAATTTGTTTCCTCTGTATTCGAATAGTCAAATCCTAAAGTTGTTTTGAAATCCAGACCCTTTAAAATTTTCACCTTAAAATCCTGATTACCAAACATCCTCCATCTATTTATTTTATTAGCAGCCAGCTCAGAGATAGCAATCGGGTTAGGTTTACTTCCCTCCAGAAGTGGAATAAGTTGTCCTGTGATGGGATCATATGGTGAATAAACAGGCATGGTACTTAAAGCCTGATATATCGCACTCTGATTGCTTAGTCCGCTGAGTATTCTGTTGTAATTATTGGTGGATATGTTGAAATTCGTATTTCCCGAAATAATCTTATTTACAGTGTAATATACCTTTGCCGAAGCGTAAGTTTGCTTAAATTTAGTATTGATGATAATAGGGTCTATATCTTTATAGCCTGCGCTAACAAAATAATTCATGTTATTATCCTTAGAAGCACCTTTGATACTGACATCTGCTTTATACTGGTACGCCGATCGGTACATCAGATCCTGCCAATTGTTAGACTTAGAATAATATGGATGCAGAGAATCTATCACAGAGACTTTAGTTGTCTGGGCTCCTGTAAAATTATATATCGCATCTATAAATGCACTTCTGAACTGTGGCGCATTTAACACTCCAATTTTCCGCGTGATGTTTGCAATACTTCCATTTGCTGAAAACTGTATCTCTGGTTTGTTGGAATTCTTTCCACTTTTAGTAGTGATGATAATTACACCATTAGATGCTCTGGAACCGTATATGGATGCAGTTCCGTCTTTCAGTACCTCTATAGACTCTATATCTTGCGGGTTTAAATCTGCCAGGGGACTAAAAGTAGATGCATCATCTACCAATCCACCACTGTAAGTATCTGCGTTTATGGGAACACCATCTACAATATATAGTGGCTGACTGCTTCCGTTTACTGAGGATGCCCCACGTATTCTTACTGTGGCGCCGGCACCGGGTTCTCCGGAATTACTGGTAATTTGAAGACCGGCAATCTTACCTTGCAAACTCGAATTCACATCTCCCAGGGCATGAGTATCCATCTGCCTGGCCGTAATTGATCCGACAGCACCAGTAACTTCTTTAACCTTTTGAGTACCATAGCCTACATTAATGGTTACTTCTGAAAGCTGCTTCTCGCTTTGAGCGAGCTTAATATTTAAGCTTTTACGCTCCCCAATATTAATTGTCTGATTTTGATACCCCATATAACTCACCAAAATAACAGCTCCAGGAGTTACCCCCAGGCTAAAATTACCATTCTGATCTGTTGCTGTACCTTTATCTGTTTCTTGCACCCGGATCGAAACACCGATAAGGGTTTCATTCGTTTTTTCATCAGTTACCTGCCCGGTTAAAGTAAATAATGTCCTTTTAACGGGACTGATCTGGGCAAAGGTACTCAGCATGGAAAATGCGACCATTATGGTCATTAAGTATAATTTTTTCATTAGCGGTTTTATTTAGTTGATATCTCAGAGCAGCATAACCTGTACTGGTTTCAGCCTCTCCTACTTAAGTGGTTATAAATTACTAAACTAAAGACTATAAAACGTTTACGTACACGTATAAAAGTCAAAAAAAATTGCTATGGAACTGGTGTAAAAAATTTCTTCATCTTGTTTTTGGTGGTTAAATAAGAGGCTGAAATCCAATCCGGACAAAGATTACAACTATCTAAATGCTAATATATTAAATAAACGGGTACGTACACGAATTTATTTTAAAAAAAACACACTTGTCATTTAAAACTACTTATTTCAGCTTGCGCAGGCATAAATTGAATGGTTCCAAAATGATCCGGGCGATGAAAATCAGGTGTGGACGATACAATCTTATTCCAACATAGAAAGTGAGGATTTGGCAACTCATCACCACATTTATAAAAATTAGCTTTAGCAGTAATGCCTTCAAAGCTTTGAATTTGATGGAATACGAATACATCTGCGGGTATAATCATCGTCATCTCCCAGTTAAACTCCCCTTCATGAGTATCTGATTTTGTCCAGGTACGAATTTTTTGCACTACAGAATTCTGGAATAAAGTTCTTTTAGCTTTTTGATTACCATAAGCCATTTTCCCAACCCCAAGGCAATTAAACTCAATATTATAATATTGATCAGACTGGTCAAAAGCAATAAAAAACTCTACACAATTATCAAGGTGAACTTCGCTGTTAATTGGTCTTTCTATGGATCGGAAATAATCATTGGATATGGTAAATTTTAACAGAATGTGTTGTCCGGTATGTGCAATAGCAAAATCGGCTGTGCAAATTACTGGTATTTGAGGCCATGAATCATTGGTTAAACGATTTTGGGGATAGTTAGTTAATTTCTCTGATAACTGATCTGGTGAGGTATTGGAATCTTCATTGAGGTAAAAGACGTTTAACTTCATTTTAAAATTTTATAACAAATAAAAAGGTGATTTCTTTTAACTAATCCAGCGCTCGAGTTTGTACCCCTTGTAGGCATAAAATAGCAGGTAGAGATAACACGGTAAAAGCACGAAGTAAGCATTTTGCAGACCATAAATATCTGCAAGGTGACCATATAATAGCGGCATAACGGCATTTCCGGAAAGCCCCATAATTAGAATTGCGGCACCTATTTTTATAAAACGTCCGAGTCTATCCATAGATAATGGCCATATTCCAGCCCATATCATTGAATTTGCAAAGCCCAATAATACGATGAACCATATAGAAATATCTGCCCGATGCCCCAATATAACAACGCTACCATTACAAAAAATGATACATAAAGTAAATACAACCCCCAGGATAATACATACACGCAAGGCCAAAATCTGAGAAAGGTATTTTGGAATCAGCGAAATTCCAAGGATATAACCAACAATTGTTGCTGTAAGTGTATAAGAGGGAAATACCTTTGCTTCTAAAAGAGAAATATTCATAGAATGGGCATAACCAATAATGGTATCAACCGCAATTACCTGTGAACCTACGTGAACAAATATTGCAATTGCGCCCAGGACAAGGTGGGGAAACTGAAAAATATTGCGTTTCCCTTTATTTGATTCGGCGGTAACCTCATCTTCCTGCTCCGTATTAATTTCAGGTAAAGAAGAAAAACGCACCAGAAAACCCAGCAATACCAGAATTACACCAACACATGAATAAGGAGCAATAACCCTCCTGATCAGTTCATCAAGAATCGATGCCCGCTCAACTGCTGCCATCGACTTTACTTGTTCAAACAGTGCCTTATCGGAAGACTTAAGTATAACCGCAGCAAAAAGTAAGGGGGCAAGAATTCCTGCAAATTTATTGCAGATCCCCATAATACTGAACCTCATTGCTGCACTATATTTTGGGCCTAATATGGTTACGTAAGGATTTGCTGCAGTTTGTAAAACTGCCAGGCCTGCCCCTAGCGTAAAAAGGCCAACTAAAAATAACAGATAATTACGTAATAGTGCCGCTGGTACAAATATAAATGCGCCGATAGCCATCACGAAAAATCCAATCATCATACCATTCTTAAAACCAAACTTTTTAAGCAATATGGAAGCAGGAAAAGAGATAAATAAATAAGAAATATAAAAAGCAAAAGCTACAAAATAAGACTCGAGATTATTGAGCTCACAGCAAATTTTGAAGTATGGGATAAGCATTGCATTTATCCATGTGACAAAACCGAAGACAAAAAAAAGTACCGCAATGATATACAAAGATTTAATATAAGTCTTCTGGTCCATATGGTTTGTTTTACTTAACGTTAAATACACGAAAAACGACTTACGTTAACGTACACGAATAAACAAAACATTTTTTGGAATTCCAAATCAGCGTGGTGATATTACTTTTTGAAAAAGGTAATATCAATGAAATAATGGCTTAATTGATGTAGAAGTCGCAGTTCTCGCTTGTGATGATATCGATCGGCATAAAGTTATTTTTTTCACCCGTTTTAGAATGGACTACAAACTGATATAAAGCCATTAGCCCTTTATACCCCTGCTCTCTGGGCTTCTGACAGATTAGAAAATCAATGTCACCCTCTTTAAGAAAAGCAAGGTTTTCTTTAGTATAATCAAATCCGATTAAAATTCTACGTTGACCTCCAGTCTTTGCCAAATATTTGGCGATGGTTGAAACCCTCGAATTGGTTGCGAAAATAGCAGCGATGTTATGGCTTTTTAACACCCCCTCAAGTGAGTTACTTATATATGTATAGTCAGTATGCTTAATATCGATTTTTAGGATAACATTTTCAAGTTTATTGTTGCTAAAATAGTTTCTGAATCCCTGCTCTTTGCGCAATAAATGATGCTGGTTATCTATTTCATGTGAAATGTTAACGATTAGAATCTCATCTTCCTTTTTAATGAGGTATTTCATGAGGTGGGCAGAAAGGTAACCGCTTTGATAAAGATCAGGACCAAAATAACTTAAGCTGTCGTGCCCCTGAATATCTGAATTGATAAATACATAAGGTATTTTTCTGATTTCAAGCTTCTTTACAAACTGTTCAGATTCTTCAATAAAACTTGGTGCCAAAAGAACACCCTTTACTAAGGAAAGATCTATCAGTTTGATCTGCTCAAGGAAGGAGTTTTTATCATTAACATCATATAAATATTTCTGCAAGGTAATGCCATAAGGACTGATCTCTGCCCCCGCCTGGTCTATACCGAGAAGTGGTGCCTCCCAATAATTGGTTTCTTGTGAAATTGTTGGGATCAGAACAGCAAAAATAACCTGTTTTTTGGACGCCAGCCTTCGTGCGAAAATATTAGGCTGGTAATTGAGCTCTTTAATAATTGCGTTAATCTTATCCTTAGTATTTTTTGATACTCCTTTACGATCATGGATCACGCGGTCTACTGTTCCAATTGAAACATTTGCCCTTCTTGCGATTTCCTTTACACCTGTTAATTCAATATCTTTTGCCGACATATGCTTAATAAATTATCTAAAGATAACAGATTCTATTTCCAAAAGTTCAAATTGTCTTGTCGTTCGTGCCTTGCTAATTCTAGTTCTTATATATTTCACCCCCTTTAACAACCGTAATCTTAGTGTTTGATCTATGTTTAGGCATTCTTATAATTTCAGGTACCTAATGCCTTTCTTGTGGTCCTTATGCATTGGCAGGAAGTCATGAACAATTTCATCAAATGGATCGAAAAATAAGGAGTAGCCTCTATAAAGTGCCTCCCTTTCCTCTCTGAATTTTTTGTAATTCTTCTACATCCGCTTTATCCTTCAATCTGCCAGTATTGAATTTAGACAACACTCAGATCTTAGCCATAAGTCCACATCTCCAGTGCTTCTTGCATAGCCATGAAATATCACAGAGTAACCACCAATTACAATAAAATCAACTTTGTTTAATAAAAGTTCTTTTAATAATTCCTGGTGTTTTTCTATAAACAGATTCATCCAGCGGCGATTATTCTGATTCTGCGTGTAGCAGTTCTGTTTTTTAGGTCCTCTCTACTAACATGATACACCCGTAAAATAAGTTCGACAGTCTGCCTCAAACGGTCAACAGGTGATTGTTTAATAATATCCTGTATCTCCTTTTCCTTCGCAGCTTCAAAAGAATTGAAAACATGTATCTTATTTTTCATTTTATTCGGTGATCAGTTACCCTACAAATGTAAATATATCTTTCCAAACCTGAAACACACATATCTTATTCGCTTAAAAGTGCTTGATCCAAGCATTTAATCTAGAAATCCAATAAATAAGGATTTAAACTTATTGCCGTTCGTTTGAATCTTTACTTTCATTATTATTGTAATACTTTATAAATACATACAATAATCCAGATGTGGGAGGTAGACAAACATTATAGTAAGAAACCATGAATAGAAAGTATCTGATTATTCTTGTCCTTTGGCTAATCTCAGGAAGTACATCCTTAAACGCTCAGGATTCCGTATCAGTGTGGAAAATCGAATACCAATACCTGTATAAATCATCAGATACACTCATTAAGCAAGATGCAAAATTTGCCAACATAGCAACATATGGACGGGCAACACTATATTACACAGATTCAGCCTACCGCGTTCAGTACGCAGCAGATCACTGGGAAATTGGCGACTTCAGCGCACCTCGCCGCTATAGCATATATGGCAACCTGGCCAGAGAAGGTCTTTCAGCCGCACAACAAATGCCAGAAGTTTACGAACTTTCGAATGATGATTTTCCAATCATCTTATGGGCTAACGATTATAAGATGCTAAAAACTGAAGGAAATTTTGAGCTCATGGGAATGGCATGTAATAAATTTGTTTTTCACCCTCAAAAAAAACTTGTTGATGCTGTATATGAGGTATATGTATCTGATAATGTACCCAAAATTCCCTGGTACCCTTATACATTCATGGATCAGGTGCCCCGTGGCTTTTTGGGTTTATATAAAAAAAATGCAGCCAACACCTTATTTGAAGGCATAGAAGCAAAGGAGATCAAGCAGATAAATGTCCCGGTCGATTTTTTCAAAGTTCCCCCAACTATGAAAATCCAGCGGATGATTGCTCCACCTAAACTGAATCGTTAATGCGCTGCTATATATTCAGAAAATAAAAGAAATAGTCCGTGAGGATGTCGAAGACAGATACAGTGGCTTATTTTGAGCAATGGCTTACAGTTCACAAGCATCAATGCCGAATCATTTTTTATGGGGTTGAAAGTTTGTTGCCCATTACCCAATGCAGCAGGGTTTACGAGCACATAGTATTCATCAATCAAATCAATTTATTTTCATTTTTTAAACCAGCTTGAGGAAAGATCAAAGTGCAAAAGGGAGGAATACCTTACGGTGCGTCACATAAATCATCATTAGCGCTATATGTGGAAAAGATTCTATTCTGCCATGCCTCAATTTAAAAACCAGTGATCTCGAGGGCCTTCTTGCTGAATTTTAGATAAGTAACAATAACTTTTGAACCAATTTTGTAACGATTATAATCTTCCAGATCAACCTCAATCCTGATTTTCTCATTATCAGCCGGCCCTAAAAAAGTCAGATACTCTGCATGTTCAGTTTTATCACGGTGAACCACCATACTCGTTAATCTATTTTTCCCATTTAATTTATCCTTCCTCCAATTATACCGGCTATACTGAACGCAAAGCCAGGCAATCAAATAACAAAAACAAAAAAAAGATAACCCCACACACAAAAAAGCGAAATAATCCTCATAGTCCAGCTCCTCCAAAGTTTCCTTTTTTACACTAAAAACAGCAATTACTCCCATAAGAACCATACTAACAGCAATGATAACTGCAATCATTTTTATCATTACTTTATGGGCCCTATCCATTTCCATTATTTCCTCTTCCCTAAAAGGAATATTTTGCTGTAACTGTATTTGCAGCTTGTCAATTTGAAGATCTTCCATTTATTCCTTAAATCATTAACATATTAAACAATTGTTATGGAGCTGTGGACACTCTAACTGTACAACTCATGCGACTTTTAAACTTATTCTTTTCTGCCGATGGTATTTCGACTTTAATGGTCACTGGAAATCTTTCAATCATTTTTACATAATTCCCGCTTTGATTACTGGGAGAACTTAAAGGAGATTCATTTTTTAAATTACTGATCCCAGTTATTTTACCGGAAAGACTAAGTTCAGGAAAATCATCAACAACAATTTTAGCAGATTGACCTTTAAGCAAATGCTGCACCTGATTTGATTTAAAACTGGCAGTAATATAAAATTCAGCAACCCCATTCACTTCTTTAACGTCAAGATATGCGTCATTGGTAAGTTCAAAATTTCCATGTTTTGATAGAATGATCCGGCTGCTTAACAAAATATCAGACCATTGTTTCAAAAATCCTGCTGAGAACTGTGGTGTTTTCATAGAAACTAGGACCGTATGCCTGCAGCTCTTGCCATCTATAATATAAATAAGCGTAGAAACGGGTGTTTGCTCAGATTTAAGCGTTCGGTTTTCCAGACTGATTAGTCTAAAGGGATGAGGATCATTTCTATTTTCTGCCAGGAGTTTAAAACGAATGCCTTTGTCTTTTAACAAATCATGGGAGACATCAATGCTATCCAAAGGCTTAGTACTTTCCGTGATGTCATCATTTAATATCATCACCACTTTTTTCCAACTCTCCTTCTTATCGTCTTTAACATCCCACTTATAATGACGACGAGAAAAATCAGTTTGGACAGATAATTTCTCATCAATTTCCCACCCCTCAGCTTTTGGCCAGCTGATTTCTATATCTTCCCGATTAGATTGCGCTTTCGTCAGCCCAAAAGTTAACACTAAAACAATTATAGTAACAATGTTTTTCATTTGTATTTTTCAGTAATGTAGATACGTTAAAACTAATTTTAAATTACATAACTGTACACATGAAAGTAAATGCACCCGATGTTTCGACAGAGCCTTTGATTGAATCTTATATCTTCTAAGAAACTATTTTGATAGCTATCGTTCCAGTTTTCATTTTGCTATACCCCATTTTAAATTCGGCATATTACCCATCTCCAATTCCAGTATTCCTCCTTTAAAGACATCACTTTGCAAAATCTTAAAATCCTGTATCAACTTCCCATTTAACTTTGCAGATTGAATATATTTATTTTCTTTTGAGGCATGCTGCGCTTCAATTGTAAATTTCATCCCTCTGTTATATTTATTGTTAAGTAAGATTGTGGTACGTGGATATCTAGGGCTACCAATTTCATAAATGGGTGTTGCAGAACATCCTCCATCCATTTGAAAAAAACCAATAGCACTCATGATAAACCAACTACTCATTTGACCGAGATCCTCATCACCCGGGTATGCATCGTATGGTGTTGTTCCATAATACTGTTCCTGTATGGCGCGCGTCCATTTTTGAGTAAGCCAAGGTTTGCCAGCCCAATTAAACAAATACGCAACCTCCATCGCCGGCTCATTACCATGGTTAATAGGAAATGAAGAAAAATCATCTCCAGAAGCATTGAAATTGGCTACCGCTGACTTCTCCATAGCCTCATTTAAACGATCAGTAAAGCGCTCCTTACCCATTTCAAAAATAAGTCCTTCGGGATTATGCGGCACAAACCAGGTATAATTAAAAGCATTCCCTTCTACAAAACCCGGTGTATGATAAGGGTCAAATGGTTTCAGCCAATTTCCTTCCTTATCCTTTGGCCTTGCAAAACCGGATTCTTTATCAAAGATATTTCTCCAGTTTTCTGACCGTTTATTAAAATGAGTATAGTCCTCTTTTTTATTTAGCACTAAGGCCATTTGTGCCAAACACCAATCATCATAGGCATACTCCATCGTATTAGATACTGAACCCATACCCAGCGGGATGTATCCATATTTCATATAAGGTTCAATATCCTCAACACCTACAGTACCTCCGCCCGAATATTTTTGAGGAGCAGTAGTCAGCATTTTTTTAAAACCTGAATAAGCTGTTTTCAGATCAAAATCTCTGATACCACTTTGCCAGGCGCCCTGTATCTGCGATACACCATGCATTGCCACCATTACTCCGGTATGCTCTATTCCGGCAGGATCGGTATTAAACCAACCACTATTCTTGTAGAGCTCGATACCAGACCGCGCCCATTTTGATGATATCTCAGGGGTAACCAAATTGAACAATTGCTGATTATTCCAAAAAGTATTCCAGTACTCTCCACTTACAATACAGTCTTCTTTATTGTCAAGCTGACGAATCTTCTCCTCTTCATCTACATATCTACCATCAGCATCACTCCAAATTGCTTTGGCTGCAATTGCACGATATAAATTAGTGTAAAATTTCACCTTTTGCAGATGGTCATCTGTCTCTATCTGAACACGTCCTAAATACTCATTCCATATCTCCCGTGCATTTTGAATTACTTTTTCAAAATCCCAACCGAAAGGTTCTGTCATTTCTTTTTGGAGATTGTTCCTCGCTCCCGCCAAATCAACTAACGAGACCCCCGTTCGCACCTCTATTGCTTCCCCCTCTTTAGTTTTAAAACTTAAGAATACCCCCAGATCTCCTTTTCCTTGTATTGTACTTATATCATTCGTTATAACTGGCTCGGATTCAAACTCATGAGTGCGATTCCATTCTCCAATATATCCGTTAACAGGCTTTACCTTATCATTAACCCATCCTCCCATAGATTGAAATGATTTACTAAACTGCATCACAAAGTGAACGGTGTACATTTGTTCTAATGAATAGCCCGTAAATGCATTATAGTAAGTAGCAAACCCCTCTATTTCGTTACCAGTAACCTTTGTGATTTTTGCATCTTTCAGATTATGAGGATATTCATTTGGGGTAAACAAATCAACCAATATTCTTGCTGAATCTAAAGCTGGAAAAGTATACCGTTGAAGAGATGCTCGTCTTGTTGATGTGATCTCAGCTTTAATACGGGTATCCGTCATAAACACACTATATTTCCCAATCAAAGCAGACTCGGATTTTTTATCAATTCTTGAACGATAACCACCGTCGGGATCTTTTTCTGTACCCGGATTTACCTGTAACTTACCACTTGCAGGCATCGTCAGTAAACCACACATCGTCCAGTCTGAGAAATGACTAAAACCCATAATGTTGTCTACAGTATATTCGTATCCTGCTTTCCAGGTTTCATCCTGATTATCAGGCGCTATCTGAACCATACTAAGCGGCAATGAAGGCCCCGGCTTAAACATCCATCGGGAGTTGCCGGTTCCCATAAGCAAATCTACATAGTCTACATAAGTTTGAAGGTTTTGTTTAGAACGGTTTACATTACCTGTATAAATAATTTTATTGCCTGCTTTTATGGTAACAGGTAGTGTAAAACGCTGTTTAGTGTTCGCTACTGCCGGCATAGGTATTTCTATAACAGCATGCCCCTTTTCTACCACTTTTGTAACAGGAGGTAAGCCACCAATTGAAACACTAATAGATTTTTCTTTATCCATTTGAATAATATCAATAAGCAAAGGTTGAATCCGTTTATTACCTCTTTTCAATTCAAATGGTGCGGCTTTCGCAGAAAGAATTAAGGACGATGCAATATCTTGAATTTGCAGTTCTTCATCTCCTTCCATTCTAATGTCGTCAAAAAGAGCCCATGATCCTGATATCATGCCCATCTGAATGATGTTTAATCCTTTTTTCAACCAATTTCCCAGTATTTCAACTGATACAGTATGATGTTTACCAGCAGACACATTTAATTCCTGTCGGCGCCCATTTATTTCTACCCGCAACACTGTTGGTTTTTCTGCATTAACATCCGTAAAATCAATAATGAGTTTAGCAGTGCCTTTTGAAACCTGATTCTTTAAATTAAATACTATTCTTGGAAAATGACGTGGATAAAACCCCGACCAATACCCACCACCGGCCCAACTATCTAGTGGACCGGGCAACACATAAGGCCAATGCTTTTGAGGAGGAGAATAGCCAATCGAAAACACCGTATTTTCGCCACCAAAATCAGCCAGGAAACTGCCTTTTCCGGCAGGAGCCAACGCAAATTCAGCAGCACTGTTATCTTGTTTTCCTATTTGCCAAAGCGTATTTTTCTGACCGTAGGTTGTTAGAGAAAGGAAGTATATAATTAAAAGTAATCCGTTTTTTTTCATTACTTGTATCAATTTTTAATATGTTCTTTTCCCACCCCCCAATTTTTATTGGGTAACGGGCCCATCTCAAACTGCAATTTCCCTCCATTCACAATATCCTTAAAATGAATTTTAGTTTGGGTTAGCGCCTTGCCATTTAAAGTGGCTGATTGGATGTAAATATTCTCTTTCGAATTATTATGGGCTTCAATAATAAACTCTTTTCCTTTATAAAATTTAGAATCCAATTTAATTGTGATTCTATTAAACAGTGGACTCGTGAGGTCAAGTTCAGGATCCATTTCAGTACCACCACGCATTTCAAATAAACCCATTGAACTCATTACAAACCAACCACCCATTTGTCCTTCGTCTTCATCACCCTCCCACCCCTGATAAGGTGTAGAACCATAATAGGTTTCCAAAATATCGCGACTCCATTTTTGGGTCAGCCAGGGTTTTCCTGAATAATTAAACAAAAAAGCAGGCTGCATATTTATCTCATTTCCCTGATTAATGTAAAACTCATTTCGTTCACCCGTTGTACGGTCTAAAGCATGAGCAGCAAATTTATATTCTACCGATTTCTCGAAACCATCATCTAATCGTTTATTAAACAAATCCTTTCCCATCAAACCAATTAATCCTTCTACATCATGAGGTACATAAAATGAATACTCCCACCCGTTTCCTTCTACAAAAGAATTGTTTGAAAACTCGTCGTAATTTGGCAACCACTTACCATTTGAATCTCTTGGAACTACAAACTTTAGATCGCTATTAAAAACATTCTTATAGTTTTGTGAACGTTTGATGAAATAGTTATAATCGGCTTTTTTGCCTAAGGATTTTGCCATTTGTGCTACACAATAATCATCGAAAGCATAATCTAAGGCCTTATTGGTTTTGCCAATTTCATACGGAACATAACCAAACTTCATGTACTCTTTCAGTTGCGGATTTCCTGCTGAGCCACCATGAATATTCACTCCTTCGTTCATCATCATAAATTTTGCAGCTTTATAAACTTCCTCAGCAATGGTTTTATTTTTAATAATCCCTTTCTGAAAAGCAGAAACCATTAAAGCAATTTCGTGCGAACCTTCCATAATACCTGAGTATTCAAGTCCAGCTGGTCCTTTACCTGTCCAGCCGGTATGCTCAAACAACTCCAATTGTGTTCCTACCCAGTTTTCCATAATATCGGGAGCAATTAGACTGAGTACGCCATTAGAATTCCAAAACGTATTCCAAAACGCATCGCCACCATAAATACTTTTGCTATACTTTAGGGTTTGAACATTTTCTGCCGGATCTACATATTTCCCATTTACATCATTCCAGGTTTGCTTAGCGGCAAAAACACGATATAAGTTGGTGTAAAATTTCGCCTTATCTGTTTCTGTGCCGCCATCTACTTGAATAGTCGACAAAAGTGTATTCCAGGTAGTTTCAGCGTTCCTTTTAACAGCTTCTATATCCCAGCCGAACGGCTCCATTTCTGTTTTTAAATTTAAGCGTGCCTGTTCAATACTTACCAACGACACACCTGAACGCACATAAACCTGCTCGCCTTTTTTAGTTTTATAAGTAACAAAAGCGCCTACATCTCCTTTACCTGCAATACCTTCGCAATTTCTAGTTAGCTTTTTTCCTGTCCAGGCATTAAAACTTTGAAAAGGCTTATCAAATTGCAGTACAAAACATACTTTATAATCATTAAAACTTGCTGAACTTGATTCCGCATACCCCTCAATTTCAGTATCAGTCACTTTCGTTATTTTAGCATCTTTTACATTAAAATCATATTCGGCAGGAAACTGTAAATCGATCAAAATACGCGACTCTTTTTTCTCTGGAAATGTATAGCGTTGAAGTCCACATCGAGTTGTTACCGCCATTTCCGCTTTAACATCGTGATCATAAAGGTATACGGAATAATACCCTGGTGAGCCTTTCTCTGTTTCTTTTTCAATTCGTGAATGATAGCCAGCACCTGCACCTTTATATGGCGAATCTGTTGGTTCATCGGAATAACTTAAATCCGCTGTAGTTGGCATAATTCGTAAACCAGCCATCGTCCAGGCATGAAGGTGACTAAAACCATCTACACTATTTATAGCGTACTCATAACCTGCCATCCAATTATACCCTTGGTTGGCTCCCTGATTATCGGGACCTAATTGAATCATCCCATAAGGCATAGTGGCATAAGGGCCAAGCATCCACCGCGAATTGGATGTCCCCATAAAAACGTCAACATAATCAACCGGTCTTTTTTCTTGCGCAAACAATACTATTCCATAAAGATTGAAAAGGCAAAATAATATTGGCTTAAGTTTCATTATTGATGTGATTATGATCGCTTTTACTTTATTTTGAATGTTGTTACAACAAAGCCATGGTCGGAAGGGTATAAAATTTCTTTACCATTCAATTTTATTGTCTCATTAAAAAACACCTTATAAGATTCAGATTTTATCGCTTTTAGCTTTGGGCTTTTGAAAAATATATAATCTATTCGATGGTCATCATTTTCGCCTTTGGTATGCCATGTAATGCCAGGATGGGTCATAGCATTTGGATTCAAGGTTCTATAAGTATCTACCAGCCCAATGCCCTCTAATACTTTTGTTGAATACCATGGAACCACCAAATTATTGTGCATTTTCTTAGTACTCATACCCCAATCCAAATGAGAAGGGGTATTTAGATCTCCACCAAGAATCATTGGTATTGAATCCGTTTCCGTAGCATACTTTTTTATATAGGGCAATACCTTTTGTATCATTTCGTATTTAGCTCCTGATCTTTCCCAAACAAGAAGCTCTTCTGCCGTTTTACCTAATTTTTCAGGTTCGTTTTCCCATGGTAAATAATGAAACCAATTCGAAAAAAATCTTATCCTTTGGTTTTGGACGATAATTTCTCTTCCACCCAGATAAAAAGGAAATTCAGTATCAATTCGTTCTCCAAAAGGATATCTTGATATTATTGACAAATTAACATTCTTATCATCTAAAGCAGTTCCTTCCGGAGCAATTAAATGAAAATTATACCCTAAGGAATCGGCTATTTCCTTACCGGAACCGTAAGTTTCAACCATCAATATTATATCCGGATTTATTTCTCTTATAATCTGTATGGCGTGTGCTTTTCCATTCTCACTATCATTTGCTCCGTGTAATATATTCCAGGCCATCACCTTAAAGGTTCCAGGTTGCTTTTGAGCCTCGCAGTTAAAAAAAAAGAATGCTAATGTTAAAAAGAATACAGTAAACTTCATTTGGTGTTTTTATTAATTTTAAGTTTTAGAAGATTCATTAATGTTTTATGGTGCCAAGATTAATCAAAAGAAGCAACATGTACAAACATACAAAGTGCATTAAAATGCTGTTTAGTAATTAAAAACTAATGTTTAAGGCATTAAAAACCACAAATACCACAATATGTACAAACATAATAATTTAATAATTATCTGCAAATGTTTTTTATGTCAATACCATATACATATCGTCAGCATATTAATTCCCTTAACAATTTATTTTTATTTAGGTTGCTGTTGAGTTACGCAATGAATCATTCCACCGTTTGCATACAAATCTCTTACATCTACCCCCACTACGATTCTATCAGGATAGAGACTTTGTATAATTTTGTTTGCTATAGCATCATTAGGATCATTATAATTAGGAACCAGTACTTTTCTATTTCCTATATAATAATTCACATAGGAGCCTTTGTAACCCAGTTTTTTGCCATATGTTGTTTGAACATCATTTTGAGTTAGCGGGAGTTTCAAAATGTTATAGTGCATTCCATTTTTATCAGTGGCTGCGTAAAGGGTATTAATATCATCTTCCGGGACTTGCCAATCTAGTAAGTCTTCTTCATTCATTGTTACCAAAGTTGTTTTATTACCAAACCGGGCAAATCCATCTATATGCATATCAGTGATTTCCAAGCCAGCTTTTCCTTTTAACCAAATAAAACTGGTTACGCCCAAATATTTAGTAAAAACTGCCTCTGCCTGGGTTTGTGTCATATCTGGATTTCTGTTGTGATTCAGTATAGCGCTTTTAGTTGCCAATAGCGTTCCATTTCCATCAATTTCAACAGCCCCACCTTCATTTATCATGACAGTATTTAGGTCAACTTTTATCCTGTTTTGGTCATTAGCAATTTTTGCAGGGATAGCATTACAATTCTGGTAATCTGCTTTTTTTCCCCAGCCATTAAAACCCCAATCTTCAATAACCAGCTGTCCTTTATTATCTCTAACGTAGATTGGGCCGTTATCTCTCACCCAGACATCATCAGTTTGATAAATTTTAAAATCCACATTGGTCAAAGGGACACCTGCCTTATCGAGCAAGCGTATAATTCTCGCTTTTTCTGCCTCATCATATGCAACAATATGGACATTTTCGCTTTCTACTAACGCTTTTGTCATTTTCACCCAGGTGCCATCTAGCCTGTTGCGATAGGTAGCACCGTATTGATATTGATGTGGCCATTGAAGCCATGTGCCCTCGTGCGGGGCAGATTCTTCTGGCATGGTATACATTATTGCAGAATCTGCAGGTTGATAATTTTCTTCACTTTTTTGGCAAGAAGAAAAAATAGTTAATATCGGTATCATCAGAAATAGCATTTTGTTCATCGCTTAAGTTTAAACAGTTTTTTTTGACAAAGGAACCGAGAATACGGATAGATATATTGTCCAAAATTGACAACTATTTTTTTTTAACCGGAATAAGGATCTCTGTAACATAGTCATCCATACTTCCTGTGTTATAATCATTTTTTATGTAGTGTTCTATAATAGGGGAACTATCAAATTCAAGTATCGAGTTAAAAAGCCAGTCTTTATATATTTGCCTATAGGTATCTTCTATTGAACTGTAACTCCCTTTATGAATGTATTTAGCATATCTGCCACCAAAAATACGGGTTAAAAGGAATTCCTTACTTATAGGTTCTTTGTCTATACAGGCTTCATACCTACATTTTAATTTATCAGTAATTAATGGTTGATCCACTATGATACCAAAACATGCTATAGCCTTGTCTTTTCCAGTAACTGCATCAATTTTATCCCATAACAACTCAATTTCAGAACTGTCATAGTTTTTTGTTTGGATTCCCATATAAAACACTTTCATTTCCTTTAAAAAGACCAGCTCATATTTTATATCTTCACTTTCTTCGCTACGGCTATTGATAAAATTTTCAAAAACAATCAGCTTTTCTTTCCTCGCTTGAATTGGTGAAACTTTAAACTCCTTTTTAAATGCTTTAGAAAAAGACTGCAAACTATCAAAACCTACGGAATAAGAAATATCAGTAATCTTATCACCTGTATAAATCAACTTTTTATACGCATTTTCAAGTTTCAGTCTTTTTTGAAATGCGCCCAATGATTCCTTAAAAATGATCTTAAATACACGTTGAACATTCCGATAAGAATAATTAGATATATGCTCTAATTTCTGTATCGAAATATTTTGATGATAATGCTCCTCAATATATTTGATTATATGCTGAATTTTTTCCACTCCCATATCAAAAATATAACATTCAAAGCTACACAAGCTATAGCAGGACAAGGCACTTTTTAAGCAGCAATTTTCATTTGCTTATAAAAATATCAGCAATAGTGTTTGGGTAGGCTCGCGTTAATGGCCAGCAAAAACATGGATTAATGTACCATAAAAGGAATATTTGCAGTAGCCACATGATTATGACCGTCACTCACATAGACAAACAAACGGTAAGCGCCAAGCTTTGCAGGTACGCTGAGCAATGCATTTGTAAGTGAATTTGCCGTCACCATATTGGGGATTGCTGCAGGTCTGCTTTCCCTGTCGCCACCCTGTCCAAGATCTGTTGCTTCAGGCAACAGTTCCCACCTGATCGTTAGTTTGTCTTTGTCCGGATCTGAAACAGAGATCACTACTAAATATTTTTCCTCAGGGTTAAGATGAATAGAACTCCGTGCACTTTTGCCATCTACCGTAAATGAACCGATATTGGGAGCCCGGTTTTGAGGCCATTTGCCACTCCATTCATATTGCATGACATCAAATACTTCTGACGTTTCTCCCGCTTCTGTAAACAGGCCATACCATGTAGGTGTACGCTCCTGTTTCTGCCCCCAGAGAAACACATAGGAACCCAGACAATTCTTATCTTTCAGGATGGATGCTTCGTATCGTGTTTTGTAGACTTCAGCTTTTTCTGTGCTGGTTTCTTCAACCGGGGCGCCCCATGATGTTTTCGGACATTCCCAATGCCCTGTGGGTCCCCACTCAGTAACCAGGTAAGGACCATCCCAGCCAGTGTTCCGTAGCTGATCAGGGACTTTGGCCAATCCACCATATACCTGCACAGAAAGGAAATCAAGGTCTGGGCATTTAGCTTTGATGTGGTCAATTTCTATTTGATTAATGCCTGCAAGCATGGTAGTTGCGGGGTGGTTAGGATCTTCCTCATGGATCATTTTTGCGATGTCATTTACCGCATTCCAGACATTCGGGTTTTTATAATCCAGGTTCAGTTCGTTTCCGATGCCCCAGGCCAGCAAAGCAGGATGGTCCTTATACTTCTGCACTTCTTTACGCAGGTGATCCAGTTGCTTTTTTACGGCAACTGCGTCATTGTAATCAAAACCATGACGTTCACGTGCTACATTCAGTCCCATCGTAACGGTTAATCCAAGTTTTTCTGCCTGTTCCAGATTTGCCGCTCCGTCTCGTGTATCCCAGGTACGGAAAGAATTTCCTCCTGCGATTTTTATGGCTTCGGTTTCTGATGTACCACCTGCCCCTTTTACAAAATAAGGCTGTCCGTTTCTGATGAACGTATAACCCGTCGCTGTTTTCTTAATTTCAACCTTTAGTGCTTTGCTGTTTTGCAGGCTTGCATGAGTGGTCAATCCAGAACGAATCAATTTTGCAGTATCTGTTTCAATTTTGTATACATGCCTGACATTTACTGACGCTGAGGATGAAGCGCTGAAACCTAAGGTCATTAAACAGATTATGCCTAAAACAAGGAGATTCATACATATGATTTCTTTCTTCATAATGCAATATAATGAATCCGTGTCTGATTTTGACCTTGATAAAATGGAACGGGAATATCTGATAGTTAAATTTGATACTAGTTGAGATATGACTTTAAATATGCCTAGAAATTCCTTCCCCCAAGAATCCTGCTTGATTCCCTTATTTTCAAAGGTTTCTGATCTCTAAAATTTTGATTTTTCCTTCAAAATTTTAAAATAAATTATTTAAATTAATTTTATAGAAACTATTGTTCTTGGAACAGTAGTTTAGTATATTTGATAAAACTAAAAAGATATGTAAAAGCTAAATATTAT
>NZ_CAMLHF010000058.1 GCF_946479715.1 uncultured Pedobacter sp.
AGAGCGAGATCTGGAAGTAGAGGAAAAAGACTATAAGACCCTTACTTCGACCGTACTAATGATAGACATATCACATTCTATGATTCTATATGGCGAAGACAGGATAACACCTGCCAAAAAAGTAGCCATGGCGCTTGCAGAGCTCATCAAAACCAGATATCCTAAAGACACCCTGGATATTGTTGTGTTTGGCAACGATGCATGGCCTATATCAATTAAGGATTTGCCATATTTACAAGTAGGTCCTTACCATACAAATACTTTTGCCGGATTGGAATTAGCGACCGATTTACTACGCCGCCGTAAAACCCATAACAAACAGATTTTCATGATTACTGATGGTAAGCCAACTTGCTTAAAGGAGAACGGCAGATATTACAAGAACAGTATGGGTCTTGATAGAAAGGTAGTTAATAAAACCTTAAATATGGCGGCTCAATGCAAACGACTTAATATCCCAATTACTACCTTTATGATAGCCCAGGATCCTTACCTGCAACAGTTTGTACGGGAATTTACAAAGATCAACGGAGGAAGAGCATTCTATAGTTCCTTAACTGGCCTTGGAGAATACATATTTGAAGATTATATAAAGAACAGACGGAAAACAGTCAGATAAGTTCTACGCGCTCAATTCGAAAAGATAAAACATGGATTACAACAACATAAAAACACTTGGCCAATTAAAGGCCTCAACCTATAAATCATTATCTGTAAAAGACGAGCTTCGTAAGAACCTGATCGTTCAGCTTAAAAATAAGGACGTTGGGTTTGAAGGTATTTTAGGCTATGATGAGACCGTGATTCCTGAATTACAAACAGCTATTCTGTCGCGACACAATATTTTATTATTGGGTTTACGGGGTCAGGCAAAAACACGTATTGCCAGGCTAATGGTAAATCTCTTAGATGAGTATATTCCATACGTAAGCGGAAGTGAGATTTTTGATGATCCATTGAACCCTATTTCATGGTATGCAAAACACGAAATATTAATTCATGGCGACAACACTCCAGTTAGCTGGCAGCACCGTAGCGAAAGGTATACTGAAAAACTGGCTACACCTGATGTAACAGTAGCCGATTTGATCGGTGATGTTGATCCAATTAAAGCTGCTACCTTAAAATTAACGTACAACGACGAACGGGTAATTCACTTTGGCTTAATCCCCAGAGCGCACAGGAGCATCTTTGTAATTAATGAGCTGCCCGATTTACAAGCACGCATACAGGTGGCATTATTTAATATGTTGCAGGAAAAAGACATTCAGATAAGAGGTTTCAAATTACGCTTGCCATTAGATGTACAGTTTGTTTTTACTGCAAACCCAGAAGATTATACCAATAGAGGCTCTATTGTGACGCCGCTGAAAGACCGCATAGAAAGTCAAATCTTAACCCACTATCCTAAAACCATAGACATCTCCAGAAAGATAACCTTCCAGGAGGCAAAAACAACAGAAGAGCAGAAAGCAAATATTGAGGTAGATGGCCTGGTGAAAGATCTGATAGAACAGGTTGCGTTTGAGGCCAGAAAAAGTGAGTTTATTGATCAAAAGTCAGGAGTTTCGGCAAGGTTAACCATTACCGCTTATGAAAATCTCATTAGTACTGCAGAACGAAGAATGTTGATTAATGGAGAGAAAAGCACTTCTATAAGACTTTCGGACCTTGTAGGTATTATTCCAGCCGTAACCGGCAAAATCGAATTGGTTTACGAAGGTGAATTAGAAGGGCCTGCCAAGGTTGCCAATACACTCATCGGCAAAGCAATTAAAAGCTTATTTGCTCGTTATTTCCCTGATCCGGAAAGAGCTAAAAAAAGTAAAACAGCTAACCCATACACTGATATAACCGAATGGTTCACAGAGGGAAACACACTAGATATAGCCGACTCCCTTACACAAGTAAAGTACGAAAAGCAACTTAGGGAGGTTAACGGTCTATACGATCTTGTTAAAAAATTCCATCCTAAACTAAGCGAAAACCAAACCCTATTACTAATGGAGTTTGTATTGCATGGTTTGGCTGAATATTCACAGTTAAACAAAAAATATCTTGAAGGGGGATTTGGATTCTCAGATATGTTTGAAAGCTTATTTAACACAGAACTTGGTGATGATGATGACGAGGACGATATTAATTTCAGGTAATTTCATTAATAAAAACACTTAAATGGGACGACTACCCGCACTTATAATTTTATCTGTTTTACTTCTGGCTTTCGATTACTACTGTTATCGGGCAGTTTTATCCGTATTTAAAAAATGGAAGCCAACTACAAAAAAACTGTTCTCAATAATTTGGTGGATGTACACAGGTATTCTTGTAATAGGTGTGTTTGCAGCGATTTATGTCCCATCTTACTTACCTTTATATTTAAGCCTGCGGTCTGTTATTCTTGTTGCATTCTTTTTAACCTTGGTCTGTAAAATAGTAATGCTGCCATTTCTATTGATTGATGACATAAGGAGATTAATTATTAAAATAAACAGGTCTTTTAAAAATAAAAACACATCCGTTTCGACTGAAAAAGAGCCTCAAACTATGGTTGGAGAACCTATCAGCAGATCATCGTTTATTATAAAAGCCGGGTTAATCACAGCTGCTATCCCCTTGACATCTCTTACCTGGGGCATTTCCTCTGGCGCCTATGATTATAAGATAAAAAGGAGGACTTTAGTGCTCCCGAACCTCCCAAAGGCTTTTGAAGGAATCAGATTTGGTCAGATCTCAGATATCCACTCCGGAAGTTTTTATAATAAGAAAGCGGTACAGGGCGGTGTAGATATGCTCCTGGCAGAAAAACCTGACTTTATCTTTTTCACAGGAGATCTTGTTAATGATATGGCCACTGAGATGCGCGACTATCAGGATCTGTTCAGTAAAGTTAAAGCGCCTCTTGGAGTGTATTCCGTACTCGGAAATCATGACTATGGCGATTATCATTTTGGTGGCGCACCATCAGCTGCTAAAGCTAGGAATCTGCAGGACGTAATTAAAACCCATAAAGTAATGGGTTGGGATTTACTGATGAATGAGCACCGACGCTTAAAGATAGATGGCGAGGAGATTGGGATATTAGGGATTGAGAATTGGGGAATGGGCCGTTTTCCAAAGTACGGTCGGATGGACCTGGCAACTAAAGACACGGATGATCTGCCTGTAAAGCTATTACTATCCCACGATCCATCGCATTGGAGGCAAGAGGTTTTGAAAAAGTATCCACAAATAGATGCCATGTTTAGTGGCCATACTCATGGCATGCAGTTTGGCGTAAGAACTGAACATTATCAATGGAGTCCTATTCAATACATATACAAAGAATGGGCTGGTCTTTACAAAGAACAAAATCAACAGCTTTATGTGAATGTTGGTTATGGTTTTCTAGGTTATCCGGGAAGGGTTGGAATTTTACCGGAAATAACGATATTTGAATTGAAGCGGGCCTAATTAAATTAAACCGCTTCTCTGCAAATGATTAAAAGAATACTTCTTTCTATTCTTGATTTCCTGCTATTCAGCAACCTGTTTATAGGTATTTGTGCCGTTGCCCAGGGTTTGGTAACCTATCACCTTTTACATGTCCCCGCAGATAAGTATATATTAGCATTCCTATTCTTTGCTACTGTAGGTCTTTACAACTTTAGCATGCTATTAGCCAAACCTAAAGACCCGGGAAATTCGCCATATATTAGAGTTAGATGGATATTTTCACATCATCGCTTAATCATTTCAATTACACTGATTTGTATTTTGTGTTTAATTCCACTCGGTTTATGGTACTTAAGCTTCGAATCTAAACTACTGATGGTTTTTACCGGATTAATGGCTGTTGGCTACAATGTTCCTTTCCTAACCCTAAATAAGCAGCAAATCGGTTTAAGAAATATCCCGGGAATTAAGCTATTTCTGATCGCTCTTGTTTGGTCTATAAGCAGTGTATTACTACCAATAGTTGAACTCGAACGCAGCTATCAGATCAATATCTCCTCGGCCGAAACCCTTTTACTTGTAGCCAAACGCTTTTTATTTATTGCGGCGATTACTGTTCCATTTGACATCAGAGATTTGTTTCAAGATAAGCTGTATGCCCTTAAAACAATCCCTGTAATGCTTGGAGAAAAAAAAGCGTATATCTTCTGTCAATTTGTACTTGGCCTCTATGTCCTGATGTTAATTCTATTCAGACAGGCGACAATTGGAGACATCCTTGCCCTTACCTTAACAATTATCTTAACGGGGTGGCTGATCTTTAAATCCAATATCAAAAAGAATGAATACTACTATTTCTTCTATCTTGATGGAACCATGCTTCTGCAATACCTTGCATTACTACTGGTTACTTGGGTTACACAGTTATAAGAATTAAGTTAGGCTGGGTTAAAGCGATACCCAACACCTCTTACAGTTTGTAATAGCTGCGGATTATCAGGATTAAGCTCTATTTTTTTGCGTAAGCGCACAATGTGCATATCAAGCGTTCTGGTATTCACATCAGAATTATATCCCCAAACCACTAGCATAAGCTCATCTCGATTAATTACCTTATTAGGATTTCTTAAAAAGTAAAGTAAAATTCTGTTTTCAAGAATTGTAAGTTCTATCTTTTTCCCGTTTCTGAATAACGTATGTATATTAGGATGATGTTCCATATTTCCGAAACGATGGATCTCTGAACGATCATTATTAAGCAGATATTTAACCTTACTATCTAGCATTGCAACCAGAACATCCATATTAAATGGTTTAGTTACATAATCTGAAACTCCAAAATTATAAGCATCTATCTTATCTACGTCCTGAGCTTTGGCCGTCATCATAATGATCAAATTTTCGAACCCCTGTTTTCGTACTTCTTCACAAACGTCGGCTCCCTGCTTACCAGGTAGCATCCAATCTAAAAGAACAATATCTGGCTGCTCATCCATTATTGCTTTTTCGGCAGTTAAACCATCACCAACCTCTAAAACGTCATATCCTTCAGCTTTTAAACGATGCACAACAAGAAAGCGTAAATTCTCGTCATCTTCAACTATCAGTATTTTAATTCCCTTAGACATATTTTTTTATTTATTTCAATATAAATGCAAACGTATAATGGCACTAGTCATTATATGGCAATACAATTTTAAACTCTGTTCCTTTATCAACTTTACTTTTTACTGTAATCTCGCCACTCATAAAGTTAACAAGTTCCTTACAGAAAGCCAAACCCAGACCAACGCTCCCGTTCTGGTTGTATTGGTTTTGTATGCGGAAAAACTTCTTAAATATATTATTAATTTCTGATGAAGGAATTCCTATTCCCTGATCCGTAAATCGGAATACTACTCTTCCCTTAATAAGTCTGGCTGAAATATGAAGTCGTTTCCGCTCTAATGGCGAATACTTATAAGCGTTTTCTGCAAGGTTATCAAAAAGGCTTCCCAGTAATACCGGATCTGTAACGAAAGTTTTGAATCCGCTTACATCAAAGGTAAAGTCAAAATCCGGGTGTTTAAGTCGATGTGATTCAACCGTACTTTCGATAAAATCATTAATATTAATTTTCTCGGAGTTTAGCTGTATTGCCTTATTCTCAATTTGGGTAAAAGCAAGTAACTTATTCATTAAGCCATTCAGCTTATCGGCCTCTTCATCAAGAATTTTCCCATAAAGTTTTAATTCTCTTTCGGTTAAACTTGAAGCACTTTTAATATTGTTTCCTGCAATCTTAATTACACTTACCGGAGTTTTAAATTCATGGGTAAGGTTATTCATAAAATCGTATTGCAGTTTAAACATCTTCTGATTAATATTTAGGTTTCTATAGATCAGAAACGCAACCAATACCAAAATGCTGTAAAACAGCAACACACCTAAAGCAATTGGAAGGAAATAACTGAGAATTTCTTTATCAATGAAGGATTTAGAGGAGATAAAATAAAGCTTAAAATCTGAAAATGGCCCCGGCAAGGTTATCTCAGTAGTAACATATAATGAAGAGGTTTCAAGGGGATCATATGTCAGTGGCTCAATTTTAATATATTGGTATAATAGCGGCCTTGAGTTAATGATCTTGATTTTATATGGATCCAATTGAAAAGAAAGCATATCCTGCTGATAAATCGGCTGTGGATTTAAAGATTTTCTCATCATTGTTTTGTACATTTTAAGATCCTCTATCCTGGGTATATTCAAATAGGTAATCTTGTTAGACCGTACATTACTGAAGTTACTAAACAGCTCATCCTGGCTGGGTACACGCGTTGTATCCAAACTCTCGATATAAGAGACCAACTTTAATGCCAAGGCATTAAAATCGTCTCCTGCAATGAAATTACGGGTATTATCACTCGAGAAAAGCTTAACTGAATCCATTGGAACCAAACTTCCAAACTGATAAATACTTTTAGGGCCAAAAGAGAACTTCCCGATATTTAAACCATCGGTTACCGGGGTATTTTTAACTTCAGAATCATAAAATATTACCTTCGATACAAATGGGTACTCCAGCAATACAGTGTCAACAAAGTTAGATGCAGTGGCCGAGTCCAGATAACCATTATAATAAGAAACCTCAGGCAGCTTTTTCTGAAAAAAATCATTGTACGGTCTAATACTTTGTTCGAGTACATTTACTTTCTCAGAAACAAATTGATTCTCGATATACTTTGTACTGAATCTGTAAGCTAATAAAAGCGATAACATAAACAGCACCAACATCAAAATGATGAAAGTGAGTATTAATGGAAAATTCTTACGATAACCGCTTTTCTTCTCTGAAGACATGAGGTTGAATTTACTTCTTTTTTAGGTTAACTTCTAAAAACGATTCAAGGGCAGTATATAGTTTTTGTCGCCCTTCATCATTTTTACTATAGAATGGATCACCATCATTTTCCAAATAAGTTACGCTTATATTTCTCTTTTGGAGATTTTTAACGAACTGTATGGTTTCACCAGCATTTATATTCGGATCCTTAGTGTTTTGAGCAATAAACAGAGGTTTCTCTATCCTATCTACCTGAAACAAGGGAGAAGACTGGCGCATTCTATCTACATCGGTCAGTGGATTTCCAATAACCTCATAGTACATTTGTAATTTCGGTTTTAGAAATGGTGGTATTGATTTCAAATAAGTGAATAAATTAATGACCGCAGAATTTGAAGCACCACATGCATAGGTCTTATTCTCTGAGTATAAACCATTAAGTGCAATATACCCGCCAAAACCAGTTCCATATATTCCAATCCTTTTAGGATCGGCAATTTTTTTACCGATCAGCCACTTAACACCATCATTAATGTCATGTTGTATTTTACATCCCCACTCTTTAAAACCAGCAGCCATAAAAGCTTTACCATACCCCGTAGATCCTCTGTAATTGACCTGAAAAACAGCATACCCTCTATTTGCAAGAAACTGCACTTCTGGATTATAACCCCAGATATCTCTTGCCACTGGCCCATCGTGAGGCAATACCACAACAGGCAAATTCTCAGCTTTCACTTTTAAAGGTAATGTTAGATATCCCTCTATTTTCATTCCATCTCTTGATACATAGCTGATGGGTTTCATTTCGCACATTTCATCCTCATTAATGGCCGAATTGAAATCGCTTAATTTTCGTATTTTTCCCGTTTCAGAAAAATAAAGGTAGTAGGACCCTGGATTGCGATCTGTAAACGTTCTTACTATAAAAACGGTCTCTGCCTTATCCCTATCTATTATCCTTGTTTCTGTTTTAGGGAGTAATTTATCCAGGTTATTATAAATTAATTTTACAGAATCATCCAGATAATGCTTCTCCTTTTTCCATGTTTCATAAACAACGAAAGACATTTTTTGCTTTTTTCGTGAGTACTGAGCATCAGTAATATTTATAGTCTCATCACCAAATAAAACCTTAATCTCTTTCCCGGTTTTACAATCGAGCTCAACAAGTGCCCCCTTATCGCGGTTTACATTAGAAATAGCATAAATAACGTTTAGCTTGTTTTTAGCAAAAGCTATTGGTCTTAATGTATTTTTAAAGTTATTGGTTACTATTGGCTTAAATGCATCGTTTTCACTTTCTCTGTATAACAATGTTTCATTTACACCATCACTGCTTGTTGCTAGTCGGAGTTTACCTTCAGAATCCGTGGTCCAGTCTGTAATATTTCCCGGGTTTTTTGCGGCCATTTGCATTTCCCCATTACGAACATTTAAACGGTAAACATCAAAAACTGTTGAGTCTCTTTTGTTAGACGACACCAGTAGGTATTTGTCGTCCATCAATTGATCATCAAGAACCTTTATTCTACTCTTTTCGTTATTTGTTAGCTGCCGTTCATTCTTACCATCCTTATTAATGATAAATATATCGGAGAGCCGTAGTGCAGGATCAGTTTCTTTATAATAAATGAGCTCATCCTTGCTTACCCAGAAATAGAAGATAATGCTCTTTTCTTTCAATTGCGTTATCTTTTTCCCCTTGCCCGACTCAATATCCTCAACATATAAATTTTGATTCTTGCCCTCTAATTTCAGATATGACAAGTTCCTGGCATCTGGTGAAACCCTGTACCCTATCCTGTTTTGCGATTTAAAAAAATCGTCGATAGGCATAATTCTTACTCCCTCCTTTTGTGTACAGGCTAAAGCAAAAAGTGATAAGAAAAGAAAAAAATACTTTTTAAATATAACCATACCATTTTTCTGCTTACAAAGCTACGGAACCCTGCCAGTGTAAATCAGTTTACACCAATATTGTTACCTTAAACCCCCATTTCAATATGCTCAAAATAAATTAAATATTTAACTAATATGAATTATCAATTACTTAGAAACAATCTTTAAAACCCTTTAAATCAATAATTGCCTCATAACCAAAGAAAATAAATATTAAGTAATAGAAACCATTCCTTGAGTAACATTTAAAATACGCATTTATGTTTTTGCCAATAGAAAGGAAATTAGAATTCAAATCATTATTTTAGGGACTCTGTTGATAGCCTATCCCTGATGAAAAAGTTAATTTTAATCTTATTATTCTGTTACACAAGCTTTCTTTGCTCAGCTCAAAGCAACGCTGATGAAGGATTGGCTTTTCAATATTACCAGCAAGGGCAGTATCAGGAAGCCTCTGTTTTACTGGAGAAATTATTCAATGCGACTAAGAATGATACTTATTTTGACCTCTGGTATACCTCTCTTATTAAGCTCAAAAAACTAGAGGAGGCCGAAAAGATTGCTAAGAAACTAATTAAACAAAATCCAAAAAACTTACATTATACAATGGCTCTTGCCCGGGTTTACCAGGAAAAGGGACAAATAGATGCCGCAAATAAAGCATATTCAGAAACGCTGAACAATTTACCGGCAGATGAGTTTAAGATAAGGGAGGTTGCTAATATATTTTATAGCTTTCAGGCTTATGATCTCGCCATATCAACCTTCTTACAAGGAAGAAAGATCCTAAACAATGAAAAGATTTTCACTTACGAACTTTTAAGTATATATCGTTTTAAAAAGGATAAGAACATGCTCGTGCAAGAGTACATTAATGCGCTTGCTCAAATGCCCGAATTATTACCCCAGGCAGAAAGTGTACTCTCTTCTATTTTAGAAGACAACGCCGATTATCTTATTTTACAGGCAGCCCTGTTAAAAAAAATACAGAAGGAACCACAAACAGAAATTTATACCAAACTTTTGATATGGCAATACCTTCAACAACAAGAATATGAAATGGCACTAAGGCAGTTAATAGCGCAGGATAAACGCGTTAAGGATGATGGTGCTATATTATTCAATACCGCCAATACTTTTATTGCCAATCAAGCCTATACAACTGCTATAAAGGCCTTTGAATACATTGTAAGTAAGGGCAAGGAGAATCCATATTTTTTACCTGCAAAGGTAGAAATGATAGATGCAAAATATCAGCTTGTAATCACTGGACAGTTTGATAAAAAAGCAATTACAGATCTTGCAACCGAATACTCTTCTATAATTGAAGAGTATGGAAAAACTGCCCAAACAGTTTTTGCAATGAAAAAACTGGCCAACTTACAAGCATATTATCTTAACGACTTACCTAAGGCAGAAAAAACATTAGAAGATGCACTAATTATCACTGGCCTATCTGCTGCAGAAACTGGGCAAATGAAACTCGATCTTGGCGATATTTATATACTAACACAACAACCCTGGGAGGCTTTTTTAATTTACGAGCAGGTAGCCAAGCAGTTTGAAAACCAAGCTGTGGGAAACGAAGCTCATTTCCGGTCGGCAAAACTTTCCTTTTATCAGGGCAATTTCTCCTATGCAAAATCCCAGGCAGATGTTTTAAAGGCATCAACATCTCAATTAATTGCTAATGATGCATTAAATCTGAGTTTAATGATTTCAGATAATCTGCAATCTAAGGTAGACAGTAATGCACTTAAAATGTATGCGGATGCGGAGATGCTTCAGTTTCGAAATCTTCCGGCAAAGGCCCTCATAAAACTGGACAGCATTGCAATCGCTTTTCCAAACAATAGCTTGACTGATGATATATTAATGGCAAAATCCAGAATATATATCAAAACAAATGAAATAAATAATGCTGTAAAAGTTCTTAAAGAACTTATAGACCAACAAGGAACCAGTCTTTGGACTGACGATGCGCTATTTACATTAGCAGACCTATATGAGAAAAACCTGAAGAACAATGAAGAAGCTAAAGCATTATATCAGAAACTGATTAGTGATTATCCGGGTAGTATGTTTACCACAGAGGCACGTAAGCGTTTTAGGAAACTTCGTGGGGATAATATTGGTACATAGTTCTATCTTTGCACCATGTTATTATACAATGTAACCACAATTATCGAAGATAACTCAGCAGATCGCTGGCTTCAATGGATGCAGGAGATCCACATTCCACAAGTCATGCAAACAGGATTATTTGTATCCAACAGGCTTCTTAAAGTAGTTGACTCTCCAAATGAAGGTGTAACATACTGTGCGCAGTATATAGCCGAAAACATGGATAATTATTTAGCCTACCAAGATAAATTTGCACCTGCTTTACTAGCCGAGGTGAATGAGAATTTTAAAAATCAGCAGGTGTCCTTTACCTCTCTGATGGAATATATCGCTTAATCCCATTTATGAATATTATAGAGACTCCCATTGCTAACCTTCTGGTTATTGAGCCCAAGGTTTGGAAAGACAACCGCGGATATTTTTACGAAAGCTACAATTCAAAGTTGTTTTCAGACGCTGGTATTGATGCTACCTTTGTACAAGACAATCAATCTTTTTCTCAGAAGGGGGCTTTACGTGGACTTCATGCTCAAAAAGATCCATTTGAGCAAGGTAAGTTAGTAAGAGTTCTACAAGGGAAAGTTTTAGATATAGCAGTAGATATCAGAAAAGAATCAGAAACTTTTGGCCAATATTTCAGCATAGAACTTAGTGGCGATAACCATAAACAATTGTGGGTTCCACCAGGATTTTTACATGGTTTTTTAACGCTTGAAGATGATACTATTTTCACCTATAAAGTAACTAATTACTATGATAAAGCTTCCGAAATTGGTGTGATCTGGAATGATGCCGATATCAATGTCGATTGGAATAGCAGTATTGTAAAAGAAGATCTGATCCTTTCTGACAAAGACCTGGTATTGCCCGCTTTCAAAGATTTCGACAGTCCTTTTTAAAGATTAAATATGCAATATAGATACACTTACTACCAACCCTGTAATTGTTCTGTTCAGCTTGCTTAGCCCTTTCTTTGACATCTGGGTGGCGGAGACCCATTAGACATCTTTCATAAGGGTACAGACCTCCGATACACCTATAATACAGGTATGTAACCCGGGTGTAACACCTGTTATTACTTAACCTGAACCGAACCATTTGTAGGGCCAGGTGCAAGGAGGGACTGGCCAAAATTACCCGCGTTAAAAAAATATGTGCCGTAATATGCGCTCTGTGCGTTTTATGCGCAATAATACGTTTTATACGTTATAGACGTTCTGTGCGTTTTCAGAATAATTGACATTATTGTTTGATCAAATCATACAACTCGTCCAATTTAGGCGAAAGCACGATCTCAATTCTACGATTCTTGCTTCTACCCTCTGCTGTGGTATTGGCATCCAACGGCTGAAATTCACCTTTCCCAGTTGCTGTCATACGTACACTCTCAACCTTACTAACTTCTGTCAGGTAACGCACCACCGATGTTGATCGCAAAACACTTAAATCCCAGTTGTCTTTAATTTGTCCTAGGTTAGTGATTTTTTGAGAGTCTGTATGGCCTTCCACAGCGATGTTAATTTCAGGCTGTTGCTTTAATACATCTGCGAGTTGACTTAATGCTTGTTTCCCTTTCTCGTCAATAATAATACTTCCAGACGGGAATAGCAATTTATCAGTAAGAGAAACATATACTTTACCATTTCTAATCTCCACAGTCAAACCATTTTTAGTAAACCCTAAAAGAGCCTGCTGCAGTTTTTCCTTTAATTGATTGGTAGCCTCATCACGTTTACGTAATATCTCTTCCACTTCTTTTAGGCGTTGCTCGCGTGTTTTTAAATCATTAGAAAGCTTGCTGATCTCCGTAGAACTCTTGTTTTTTAATTTAGCATAGTTGCTGTCCATTTCAGAATACTTGTTCTTCAGATCATTTAATGCACTACTTAATCCGGTAGTATCTTTTTTTAACCTTGCAATCAGACCTTCCAGATTTTCATTCTTTAGTTGCGATTCTCCCCATCCTGTTTTTAATGAATCCTGTGTCGCCAATAGTGATTTATACTTTTTAGGAGATAGAACTACGCAGGAACTGAATGCACTGGCAAGCAGCCCAACGAATAAGAATAAGCTAATTTTTTTCATTAATGTGTTATTAATTTTAGTGATCAAGAAAACTCGCGCAAGCCCATTAATTAGAGCTCTAACCCTATACGCGTTTTTCAATAAGTTATTGCGCTACTGCGTTTCTCAAAAATAGAATAAAAGGATAAACACTTTCAAAAGCAGTTTTCAACTTATCAACGATTCCCGGTTTTAGGAATTCATCATCCTTTAAAGGACACACTGCTATAAAGCTCTTAAGTTTTAGAAATTCTATTTGAGGATGATCTATATCATAGCCTTTAGGGGCATTTTTTAACGTATCTTCCTGACTTAGCGTAAAAGTATTTTTAAAACTTTTGTCATCAATTATGCTCAGAAATTCTGAGGTATTGTAGTCTATCTCTTCTCTTATACTTTTTAAAACGGGAGCTTCAGGCATCCAAAATCCAGCGCCAAGGAAACATTCTCCCGGCTGTATATGAAGATAATATCCCGGGCCATGTATATTGCTCCCTTTTATACTAAAAGAAATCCCAAAGTTATTCTTATATGGATCTTTATTTTTACTAAAACGAACATCCCTATAAATACGTAGCAGACATTTTTTTGCTGGGGTATCAATTGGAAATTCAGGATCTATAGCGGCTAATTTGGGTATTAGCTGATCAATAAAAGCCAATACATCTGCTTTCGCAGTTTCGTATCTGCCTTTGTTTTCTGCGAACCATTCGCGGTTGTTGTTTTGCGCTACATCTTTAATAAAAGCGAGTGTTTCTGGCTTAATCATGGCTTGTCGTAATAGGCGTTGTACTTTATTTTTGGAGAAAGCCAATGTAATAAAATCACCCGGGAATAACGATAATTGAACGGTGCCAAAATTAAACAACCTGTAAAGATTACAGTAAGATAAAGCCATAAAGATTCAAACTCAAGATTACCTCCTGAAAATACGTAGGTAGCTATACCTAATGCAATCATTTCTGCACAATTCATAGCATAACTCACATACATGGCTGCGTAAAAATAACCTGGCTCAATTTCAAAACGTTGACCGCAATGGCCACAAATTGTATTGGTGTGTTGTACATTAAAGCCATAAAGACTTCCCGTAAAGATATCGCCCCTCCTGCATTGAGGGCATTTACCGTGTACGAGTGCGTATAGCTTAGACGTTTTCTGCATAACTAACAGTTCTTTTGCGATATTTTACATACCACAATACGCCCATCCCTGATATTAGAAGATAAGGAATAGCCAAAAGGTATAAAATACCTGAGTTTAAACCTTTTCCCTGAGTATTACCGTTCTTTACACTTTGTTCTGCACTCACAGTACACATGGCACATTGCGCATTCACATTATTTGACGATGATACTGTCAACAGGATCATAAAGAGGAAGATAACTGCTACCTTTTTCATGTTGCAAATATAAGCAAAGAAACTGTAACACATTTTAAGAATAGTCAGAAACCAGTCTAAAAATTGTAATAAGGTGATATCATCAGATATACTATAACACCAGTTACAGCAACATAGAGCCATACTGGATAAGCCCACCTAACTATTTTTTTATGGCGCTCTACCTGCATATTAAACCCTCTTAAAAAGCTCACAAGGATTAGGGGTAAAACAACAATAGCAAGAATAATGTGTGTAGCCAGTATAAAGAAATAGATATAACGGGTTGATCCAACTGCAGCCAATTCAATGGCCGACAATACCCCATTATGATCAACATCTCCATACTTGGTATCTTTTTCATAGAGGTGAAAAACGATATAAAAAAGGAGAAAGATTGCCGAAAGGATAAATGTGATAATATTCGTTACTTTATGGGCTTGTATGTTTTTCTTTTTTATGAAAATTAAAGACACGATTAGGAGTACTGCACAAGTTGCATTAATGCCTCCTATTATATGTGGAAATAGATAGATGAAAGATGGGGTAGGCTCAGGAGGTGGCACTAACTTTAACGCTATAACAACAAGTAACACAACCGCTGTTACAATCCATATTAATCTTAAAAAAAACTTATCATTAAAATTCATATTCTATCTATTTAGAACTTCTTATCTTCCGTCTCTGGAGTTTCTCAACTCCTCTGCCAGCAACACCTTAATTTCATCATCTAGCTTTGTTAAGGCTTCCTGACTTGTGGCCTCATAATAGCCTCTAATGCGACGATGGCTGTCAAGCAATACTAGCATATTGCTATGAATAAATTTGTTCTCAGTGCCAATCTTTTCTTGATGAGCATCCAAGGACAATCCTTTTTTTATCAATGTAGATAACTGCGTGCTATCTCCCGTTAGTAAATCCCATTTCCCTGCCTTTGCAGAAAGTGTCTTTGCATAACCTGCAAGTACATCCTGCTTATCAGTTTCAGGATCAATACTGATTCCTACAAAATTAACTGCTTTATTATGCTGATAGGTTTCATCAAAACCTTTCATAGCCCTGGTTGTAGCTCCGGCACCATTCGCATCTCCTTTGGTATAAAACAGACTTAGTATTAAAATGTTGCTTCCATATTTACTCAAACTAACAGAATCTCCATTCTGATTAATCAACTTAAAATCATTTACTACATGGTAAATCGTATCAGGAATCTGCGTCCCTCTAACCGAGTGAAATGTAGCAGCAACTTCCTTATGTCCAAAGATTGGAAGTGGCCTGTACCTGTTTTTGCCTTTTTCCTGGAGTAAATAATACAAAAATCCTGGTACCGCTAATATGGTGACCAGGATTAATATTTTTTTTATTGGAGTACCCTTCATTAAACTAAAGGCATATGTAGGTGTAAGTAGCCGCCTTCAATTAACATCAAAACAATAAAATAAAAGATAAAAATAAAAACGACGGTTAAAGAAACCTGAAGTCCTACCTTCTCGTATTTAAGGTGCATAAAGTATGCAACTATATAGAATGCTTTTAATAAAGTTAAGGCAATGTAAACGAAATTACCTATATGCTGAGGCATATGGCCACCTGGTATAAGAACCAAAGCAATAATAAACTCAATTACCGTGATGGCAAGCAGGATACCAAACACCTGCCAAATTTTCTTTTTATCTAACCCCGCATGTTCACCATGTGCATGCTCGTCGTGAGAGTGATCTGTATGTATTTCTGACATAATATTTTAATTGAGTAAGATTAAACTAAATAGAAGAATGTAAACACGAATACCCAAACAAGGTCTACAAAGTGCCAGTATAAACCAACTTTTTCAACCATTAAATAATGTCCACGTTTTTCAAAAGTGCCATTAATAGTCATGCATAAAATGATGATGTTAATGATCACTCCACTAAATACGTGGAATCCGTGGAATCCTGTTATGGTAAAGAATAGATTTGAGAACTGAAGTGCAGATACTGTAGAGACCTCACCGGTAAACAAATGATGTAGCGTTTCCATGGTTGGAATCTTTCCCCAGCCAAACCCTTCATGGAACAAATGTGTCCATTCTGCAGCCTGACAACCCAGGAACATTAAACCACCTATAATAGTAGCAATCATCCACCACACTACTTCCTTTTTAGAGCGTCTGTGACCAGCCTCTACCGCAAGTACCATAGTTACCGAGCTCATGATCAAAATAAACGTCATAATACCCACAAATACAAGTGGAGCACCACTATCGGTTATGCCTGGAATAGATTGGAAAACCAAATCTGGATCTGGCCATGTAAATTTACTGAAGCGCTGCGCTCCGTAATAGATCAATAATGACGAAAATGTGAATGCATCAGAAACCAGAAAAAACCACATCATTATTTTGCCGTACTCTACTGACCACGGCGAGCGGCCCCCACTCCATGGAGTAGTTTTTACCTGATCTAATTGTGATAATGAACTCATTTTGTAAATAGTAATAGTTTGTTAAAAAATCTAACTGTTCAAAAGTAAAAAAACATACAGATATATCCATAATATATCTATAAAATGCCAAAATATAGAAGCAATTTCCATCCGGTACTTGCGTGTTTCTATCGGCATTTCTTTATAAGCCCCAATTAGGGCATTCAATACAATACATAAACCTGCAAAAATGTGCAGTAAGTGGAAACCAGAAACCACATAAATAACAGAAATAGCAGCATTATTATTTACCATTGCCGCTCCGCTGTGGTATAAGCTCGACCATGCTTCTACCTGCAGGTAACCAAATATTAATCCAAGGGCAATAGTAAACCACAAGAATAATCTTTGCTTTTGAATTTGCCCATTCCTTAGCGCTCTTGATGCCAGGAATAAACAGATACTGCTACCTATTAATGCAGCTGTACTATACATGAAAACATCAGGCAGTACCAAACCGTGGCCTTTACCTTTTGAGGCTGCAAAAACAATGTAATAACTTGTCCAACCCCCAAACATAATAGTCGAGGAAACCACAAACAACCAGATAACAAACTTCTTAGGTTTAGTATCTATAGGTGCTGCAGACTTCATATCCTCTTTATTTAATGTGTGTACCATCTTAAATTATTTAGCTATAAAATCAAAAAATAAAATCACCTGCACTAATGGAAGATAGAAGAAGGAACAAAACATTACCTTCCTTGCACTTGCCAAATCCATATTAACCCACATTTTAAACGCCAGCCATGCAAATACCAATCCCGCAATTAATGATACTCCAGCTATATAATAGCCACCAAATCCATAGAATGTTGGCAACAAGCTAACCGGAATCAATATTAAGGTGCTGATAAATGTTATAAATGCGCTTGCCTTATCTCTTTTAGTAGTAGGTAACAATCTAAATCCAGCTTTTTTGTAATCATCATCAAGTACCCAGGCGATAGACCAGAAATGAGGAAACTGCCATACAAACTGTACAAGAAAAAGTATCACTGCAATTTCATCAATCTTTCCATGAGCTGCCACATAACCAATTAGTGGAGGCAAAGCTCCTGGAATGGCACCGACAAATACAGCGATAGGTGATTTACGCTTTAAAGGCGTATAGGCAAAGGCATATAAAAATATTGAAAACACGGATAGCAATCCTGTTTCGATATTTAATTTACCTAGTAACCATGTTCCAAGCATTCCCATTACTAGTCCAGATACCAAGCCCTGACCTGTGGTCATATGTCCGGCAGGCATTGGACGATCCTTGGTTCTCGTCATTAACTTATCCAGATCAACCTCTATTACTTCATTAAAGCAATTAGCGGCAGATGTAACTAAGAAGCCTCCTGCTATTAAAATAAGCCATTTGGTCCAGTCTATTCCAGGAACAACTCCGGCGATTTCTACCTGCGACCCAATTAAAAAGGTAACTGATGCAGAAAATACAACCAGAAAGGTGAGTCTGAATTTAATGAGCTTAGAAAAATCTGTTAGAAACTGTTTCAAATTATATATTATTAATGCTCTTGGTTGTAAGTATCCGTTTTGTAAACTAACAAATACAGATAGTATTGCAGACTAAATAGTAGGGTTGAAAATAAAATGTGTAATGCCTGAGCGTAAGGCGGCAATGCAAAGTTCGACAATATTAATCCAGTTAGTATCTGAATAATCAAAACAACTGCTATAGAATTGGCTACCATTAAAGCAGTGGCTTTACCATTAAACCTATCTTTAACTAGCTTGTATATAATAATGTTCAATATAAGCACAACCATCGCCGAATCTCTATGGTAAGAAAAGATTTTGCCTACCTTGGTTAACCAGCTTTCGCGATCATTATACATTAAAGCTTTTGAAACTGCATCAACAGCCTCTCTTACTTCGGTTCCTAAAACAATTTGCAGCACACTTACCACTATGGCTAAAAAGATTAAAACCTTTAACCATACTACCTTAGCCATAACTATGGTTACTGCCTTATGCATCTGCTGTGCGTAGTTATAGGTATAAACTAATATGGCCAGAATTACTAAAGCCAATAACATGTGTACCGTAACAATCCAGGGAACCAGATTGGTTGACACAACTATTGAACCTAACCATGCCTGAAAGGCTACCACTATCAGATTCACCCAACTTAAAACCACTATACGCTTAGCTGTTTTACGATAGGCAAAAGAATAGATAACTAATCCAACCAATAAAAACCCGGTTGCAGCACCCATCAAACGATTTAAATATTCGGTCCAGGTTTTTGCTACGTTAAAAGTCTCAGGTTGTAAGATAGATTCATCATGTCTTATGCTATCTGCAAGGTGTCCTTTACCTAACTTATCTAGTGTTTTAGCAAAACGTTCATTCTTTACAACACGTTCAGCTACATACTTTTCTTTGTAATCAGCAGGTAACTGTGAAGCTGAGGTTGGAGGTACATACTGATCAAAACACTTTGGCCAATCCGGACATCCCATACCAGACCCTGTACTACGTACTATCCCCCCTGCCAAAATTAGCAATAAGGTTACAACTATCGTTATAAGGTTTAGCCTGATAAATCTCTTCTCAGATTTAGGAACCATGGTGTGTATTAGATTTAAAAAAAATGAGGTATCTGTTGTAAGTATTTACCTACTGCAGATACCCCATCATATTATAAACTATATGCTAGTCTAATTTTGTTCTGCCTGCAGCTTCTTCTTTCTCTTCCCATTCTCTCTGTATACGCTCAGCTTCAGCGTTTCCTTCAAAATCATGTGGCATATTAGAGCTCATAGTTTGAGAGAAAGGCACAGTTTGAGGAATAAAATCTTCCTCAGCCCCTGGCTTGCTATAGTCATATGGCCAACGATAAACAGTTGGAATCTCACCTGGCCAGTTACCATGTAAACGCTCTACCGGAGTTGTCCACTCTAATGTATTCGCACCCCAAGGGTTTTGAGACGATACTTTGCCTTTGAAAATAGAGTAGAAGAAGTTAAATAAGAATGCAACCTGAGCTAATGCAGCAATAATTGCAGACCATGTAACTAAAATATTTACAGTAACCCATTTCTGCATAAACTCAAACTCAGTAAATGCATAGTAACGACGTGGAACCCCGTCAAGACCTAAGAAGTGTAGTGGGAAGAACACTAAATAAGCACAAATAAATGTGATCCAGAAGTGTAAATAACCAAGTTTACTGCTCATTAATCTTCCAAACATTTTAGGGAAGTAATGATAAACACCTGCAAGCATACCAAATATTGCAGCAGATCCCATTACAAGGTGGAAGTGAGCAATAACGAAGTAAGTATCATGCAAGTTGATATCTAAAGATGCATTACCTAAGAATATACCAGTTAAACCACCTGAGATAAAGAATGATACCATACCAATAGCAAACAGCATAGCTGGGGTAAATCTGATATTACCTCTCCATAGTGTAGCTAACCAGTTGAATGTTTTAACTGCCGAAGGAACAGCAATAATCAAAGTAGTGATCATAAACACACCGCCCAATAATGGGTTCATACCCGTTACAAACATGTGGTGACCCCAAACGATAAATGATAATATAGTAATACCGATTAGTGAATAAATCATTGCATGGTAACCGAAAATTGGTTTTCTTGAATTAACAGACATAATCTCTGAAGACAATCCCATTGCAGGCATGATTACAATATATACCTCAGGGTGACCCAGGAACCAGAATAAGTGTTGCCATAAGATTGGTGATCCACCTTCGTTTGGCAATACTTGAGTACCCATAACAATATCAGAAAGATAGAAACTTGTTCCAAAGCTACGGTCAAACACTAACAATACAACACCTGCAACTAATACAGGGAAAGATAAGATACCTAAAACAGCTGTTAAGAAAAATGCCCAGATTGTTAATGGCATTTTCCACAAATCCATTCCCTTAGTACGCATGTTTAAGATAGTACTTACATAGTTGATACCACCCATTAAAGATGATGCAACGAAAAGTACCATACTGATCAACCATAAAGTCATACCTAAACCAGAACCACTAATGGCAGTTGGTAATGCAGATAGTGGCGGATAAACCGTCCATCCCGCACTTGCCGGTCCTGTTTGTATAAAGAATGAACTCATCATGATCACACAAGCTGTAAAGAAGAACCAGTATGAAAGCATGTTAAGGAATGGCGATGCCATATCCCTTGCTCCAATTTGAAGAGGGATCAATAAGTTACTAAAAGTACCACTCAAACCAGCTGTTAATACAAAGAATACCATGATGGTACCATGTATGGTAACTAATGCTAGATAAAAGTCGGGTTTTATCCTTCCACCTTCAGCCCATTTACCTAAAAATGTCTCTAAAAGCGGGAAACTTTTATCTGGCCATGCTAATTGTATACGGAACAATATAGATAAGCCCATTGCTATAACAGCCATGATAATACCAGTTATCAAAAACTGCTTAGCGATCATCTTGTGATCCTGACTAAAGACGTACTTCGTTAAAAAAGTCTCTTTGTGATGACCATGATCATCATGGCTATCGTGGTTATGTGTATCGTGTAATGATATAGTTGACATAATGTGCTATTCCAGTATTGTTATTTTTTTAAAGCTATTTGATTCGTTTTAACTGCAGAAGTATCTTTTGCAGCTGTATCAGCAGGAGCTGCAGCAGCTGGTTCACTTGCAGGAGCCGAAGCTACAGGCAAATTAAATTGCTTCCTTAAATCATCAGTTAGGTATGTTGGCAATTCAGCAACCCATGCGTCATACTCGGCTTGTGAAACAACTTTAACCTCTCTCTGCATTTTATAGTGACCATCACCACAAATCTTATTACATAAGAACAAATATTTAAACTTAGGATCATTTGTTTTAGCCTTCATCTCCTCAGTAGTAATCGTAGGAGTGAATTCAAAATATGACGTCATACCTGGTACAGTATTCAACTGAACTCTAAAATGTGGCATATAAAAACTGTGGATCACATCTTTACTGGTAAGAATCAAACGAACCGGCTTATTAACTGGAATAACCATTACTTCTGCAAGTTGATCATCCAATGTCTTTTTATCTTTAAAATCAATACCCAGAGCATTGTCTGAAGTAATTAACTTATAATTTTTAAGTCCTACCACACCATCAGCACCTGCGTAACGAATCGCCCAGGCAAACTGAGATGAAGTAATTTCAATACTGATAGGCTTGTTGTTAGGATCCTCAACTTTATAGAATATAGATCTCCACGTAAGGAATCCCATAAGTACAAGAACTGTTAGAACTAATGCCGGAATGATTGTCCAGATACGCTCAATAGTATTGTTGTGAGGATAGTAATAAGCTTTTCTTTTTCCGCTGTGTTTGTAGAAATAAGCAAAAGCAAATAAAAGTATGTGTGTAACAATGAAAACAATGGTTGTAAGAATCAATGTAATATTAAACATTTGATCTATCTTTTTACCATGCTCAGAAGCAGCTTCAGGTAAGATCATGTTACCATGAACTGTATATTCCCAATACACACCATATAAACCTACAATAAGGAATAAGGCGAATAAACCTCCGTTTATTGCATCCCAGTTAATTCCTTTTGGTTTATCCTGTGCCTCACGGGTCAATTCATAAACCTTTAATGCCTTACCAACTATTGCTACAAATAAGCAAACCAGTAAAAATGCAAGAACATAGAACGTCGCGGTTTTATAAACCGGCCCCATATCAACAGGTTTCTCTGCTGTTGCAGCGGCAGCCTGCGCAAACGCGCTTGTATTTGCAAATGCAGTTACAATCACTGCTAGTGCCGCTATTGTTTTATTACTTATTAATTTTCTTAGACTCATTTTCTTAAAAGTAGTAACACTGTACTTCTATTATACTATTATTTATTATATCCTATCCAGATCACCTATTACAAATGGTGATTTAAACTTTCTTGTAAAAATGGATGGTTCTTCGCGATCAAAGGTTTTTTACTTAACCCATTTAAAACGGTAAAGGTAAACAAACCTACAAAACCTATCGCTGTACCTATTTCAATGATACCAAAACCATGGTGCTCTTCTACAGTTCCAGGCATGATCATTTGGTAATAATCAACCCAGTGACCACACAATACAATGATCGACACTGTAAGTAAAATATTTTCTTGTCTTTTATTATCTCTGTCCATTAACAGCAATAATGGCGCAAGGAAGTTTAAAATTAAATTCAGGTAGAACCAGAACTCATAGTTATCAAACCTTTTGTAAAAATATACAGTCTCCTCAGGCATATTTGCATAATAGATAAGCAAGAACTGAGCGAACCATACGTAAGTCCAGAAGATAGAGAAACCAAAGATAAACTGACCTAAGTTGTGTAAGTGACTGTTGTTTACCCAAGCCATATAACCTGATTTCCTTAACAAGATAAGGATAATAGCAATAGTAGCTAAACTGCTAACCCACATTGCTGCGAAGTTATACCAGCCAAACATAGTAGAGAACCAGTGTGCCTCAAGTGACATTACAGTATCAAAAGCAAATATTGGAGTAGTAAATCCGTAGATTACAAGAAATACACATGAATATTTAAAGCTTTTTCTGTAAGAATTTAAGCCGCCTTCTAAATCTTCATTATTAGATAATCTGGCAAGTAATAATGCAAAAAAACTATATACTCCCAGGAAGATTACCTGACGAGCCATAAAGAAAGGCACATTCAAAAATGCTGATTTACCTTGTATTAATTTATCAAAGTTTTCGCTATTAGGATCTGTTAATCCCGGAGCGTTCCAGTGATGATATAAATTGTGAGTATATAAACCTGCAGCCATAACAGCAATTAAAATCACCACCGCAATTGGTAGTGCTTTAGCCATTGCCTCAGGTACACGTAGTATAGAAGCAGACCAACCTGCTTGTGCTACAAATTGAACAGCTAAAAAGAATGCGCCCGACATGCAGACACAAGCGAAGTAATAAGCCATTAATAACAGGTTAGCAAAAGTACGCTCATGAAGCGCCTCAGCCGAAAAGCCGTAGCCTATAGCCAATAATCCTATCACTATAGCGATTATGCTTAGGTTTTTTGCTTTACCTGTAAACTCAAACTGCTCAGTTAAATTATAATTATGAGTTCCCATTTATTTCTTCTTTTCTATTTTGCTTTTTGTAATTGTTGTACATAAAGTACTACTTTCCATCTCTCTTCTGGTGATAATTGAGATCCATAAGCTCCCATCATGTTAACACCATATTTAATTGTATGATAAATCTTACCTGCGGATAGATCTTTCATTAAACCTCCTCTTGAAGAGGTTTTTTCAGGATCATGAAATGATGGAACACCATTAATTTTTTCCAATTTAACAAGATGACCTTGTCCATCACCTTCTTTACCATGGCAAGGTGAACAAAACGCATTAAATAAATGCTGCCCTTGTAAAAGATTCTGTTCGGTTAATGGTAAACTGTTTATCAATTTAACACCAGCTTCTTCATAACCTTCTTTTGTATTTGGATAAACATCTTCCTCAACAAACCCAACCGGAGTGGTATGTTTTGGTGGAGTTTGTGCGGTTTGTCCATTTGCAAAGTTCTTATTTGCCTGATCCGGGTTATAAGCAATCGGATCATACATATTCCTTGCGTATTCTAAACCCGTACTACGTTTATCTCTGCATGCTGAAAAAATAACAGCAGTGGCAAGAATACAAAACGAGGTTAAAACTACTTTATTCCTATTCATAGCTAACATACTTCCTTTCATTATACTTTACTTCTAAAGCACCAGCTTCTTTTAATAAATCATCTATCTTACTGTGCTCAGCATTTTCTTTTGCATCAATAGCAATAATAAACCTGTCATTTGTTGCTCTTAAATCCATTACTCTTGGAGCTCTTCCCGGAAACAAATGGGTTGAAGCATAGTAAGAACCAACCAGACCAAAAGCACAAAATAAGATGGTAAGCTCAAACGTAATTGGAATAAAATCCGGTAATGCGAAATGCGGTTTTCCACCAATATTAATTGGCCAATCATACGCTGCAGCAAAGTACACGAATGACAACATGGTCATTGTACCAGTAATTCCAAAAAAGAAAGCTGCTATATCCAACCTTGAACGTTTAACACCAAGCTTTGCCTCAATACCATGGATTGGCATTGGTGTATAAACATCATGTATCTTAATGTTATTATCCTGCAATTTTTGAATTCCATGCATCATTTCATCAGGATCACCAAAACTGCCTAAAATATATTTGATATTATTCATTGTTATATTTTTGCGTAATCTTCTTGTTTAACACTATCAAATTTCTCTAAAGACTCAATGTATTCTGCTACATGTTCTTTTTCAAGATGTCCTTCTTTAATCTGCTCCAATTTAGCTTGCTCACTAGCACTCTTAAGTAGTAGTTTAACCTCTGCTATAGCAATAGAAGGCAATACTCTTAAGAACAATAAGAACAATGTAAAGAACACACCTATAGATCCTACGAACACACTTACGTCAACCCAAGATGGATAGAACATAGCCCAGCTCGATGGTAGGTAATCACGGTGCAATGAAGTTACAATGATTACGAAACGCTCAAACCACATACCTATATTTACTACAATAGATAAGATCCAGGTAGCTGCAATACTGGTACGGATCTTTTTGAACCATAACAACTGCGGAGAAATTACGTTGCATGTCATCATCATCCAGTATGCCCACCAGTAAGGTCCTGTTGAACGGTTGATGAAAGCATATTGCTCATATTCAGAACCTGAGTACCAGGCAATGAAGAATTCTGTTAAATAAGCCACACCTACGATAGATCCAGTTAAGATGATGATTTTATTCATCGACTCAATGTGGAACATGGTGATGTAGTTCTCAAGACCTAATACTTTACGTGCAACCAATAATAAGGTTAACACCATCGCAAATCCTGAGAAGATCGCCCCTGCCACGAAATAAGGAGGGAAGATTGTAGTGTGCCACCCTGGAATTACTGAAGTTGCGAAGTCCATAGATACAATCGTGTGTACCGAAAGTACCAGAGGTGTAGAGATACCAGCTAGGATGATAGATACAGCCTCAAATCGTTGCCATGTCTTAACATTTCCTGCCCATCCAAATGACATGATTGAATAAACTTTACGTCTTAATCCGGTTGCACGGTCACGAATAGTCGCGATATCAGGTAAAAGACCTGTATACCAGAATAAAAGTGATACCGAGAAATAAGTAGAGATCGCAAACATATCCCAAACTAGCGGAGAGTTAAAGTTAACCCAAAGTGATCCGAACTGATTTGGTAATGGAAGTACCCAATATGCTAACCATGGTCTACCCATGTGAGATACAACATATGTAGCCGCACAAATAACGGCAAATATGGTCATCGCCTCAGCAGAGCGGTTAATTGAGTTACGCCAGTTTTGACGGAAGAGTAATAATACCGCCGAAATCAACGTTCCTGCGTGACCAATACCTACCCACCATACGAAACCGGTGATATCCCATGCCCAACCTACTGTTTTATTTAAACCCCATGCTCCGATACCGAACCAAAAGGTATAACCCACGGCTACTACCCAAAGGGTAGCACCGCAAAGTGCAATTATAAATCCAATCCACCATGCCCTGTTAGGCTTATTCTCAACTGGCATTAAAATATCATCAGTAATTTTTGCATACGTGATATTCTTGCCGGTGATTAATGGTTCTCTTAATATTGATTCGTTATGTCCTGACATAATTTATTTTCTTTAATATCAGCTTACGCTTGTACTGTTGTATCTGTATTTCTAATTTTTGTCATATAACCTATACCCGGTTGTACGTTTATCTCTTCTAAAACATAGTAAATACGTTCACTACGTAATGCTTTAGATACTTCCGAGTTAGGATCGTTGCCATCTCCAAAGATGATTGCATTGGCAGAACAAGCTTGCTGACAAGCCATTTTGATATCGCCATCTTTCAACGGACGTTTTTCAATTTTAGCTTGTAA